>PWLT01000135.1 GCA_003558415.1 Hyphomicrobiales bacterium | reverse complement strand
GGATCGCCGCCGCCTTCGGCATCGCGCTGGGGGGCGTGGCGGGGGCGGGTTCGGCCATGGCGGATGGGGGTGAGCCTCCACGGGTGGTCGCCACGATCGGAATGATCGCCGATGTCGCGGCCGAACTGGCCGGTCCCTGCGCCGAGGTGCGCGCCCTGATGGGGCCGGGCACCGATCCGCATCTCTATCAGCCCACCTCCTCGGATGTGCGCGCGCTGCGCAACGCCGACGCGATCCTCTATGCGGGCTTCGGGCTCGAAGGCCAGCTTGGCAATGTGCTCGACGGGCTCGAGGGGCGCACCCGCACGCTTTCGGTCGGGCCGGCCTCGGTTCCGGCGGCCGAGCTGCTGACGACCGACGACCTCTACGGCATCGACCCGCATCTGTGGATGGATGTGCGCCTGTGGTCGCTCACCGTGCCGGTGCTTGCCGAGGAGTTGAGCGCCCTTGTGCCCGAATGCGACGGGATCGCGGCGCGCGGGCAGTCCTATGGCGGGCGGCTGGAGGCGCTCCACGACTGGGTGGGGAGCAGCATCGCCACGATTCCGCAGCAGCATCGCGCGCTGGTGACCGCGCATGATGCCTTCGCCTATTACGCCCGCGCCTATGACATCGAGGAGGTGGCAATTCAGGGCATCTCGACCGAGACCGAGGCCGCGATCGGGGATATCCGCGAGGTTGCCGATATCGTCGCCGAGCGCGGCGTTCCCGCGGTCTTCATCGAGACCACGATCAGCCCGCGCACGATCGAGGCGCTGCGCGAGGCGGTGCGCGACCGTGGCCACGAGGTGGAGATCGGCGGGGCGCTCTATTCCGATGCGATGGGCGATGCGGGAACCCCAGACGGCACCTATATCGGAATGATCGTCGCCAATACCACGACGATCACCGAGGCGCTGGGCGGATCGGTGCCGCCGCTGCCCGAAACGGTGGCCGAAGCACTGGCCGCCGCCGTGGGGGACGATGGGCCATGACGATGAGTGACGCCGCCGCGCGCCGAGCTGCCTGAGGGATCGACTGATGACCGAGACGCGCAGCGAGTTGCACGAGCCCGAACTGGCGCTGCATGTCGAGGATCTGACTGTCAGCTACGACAATGCGCCGGTGCTGTGGGATATCGATATCGATATCCCGCCCGGCGTCATGGCCGCCATCGTCGGCCCCAACGGCGCCGGCAAGAGCTCGCTCGTCAAGGCGGTGCTGGGGCTGGTGCGCCCGGTGGCGGGGCATGTGCGCCTCTTCGGGCGGCGCTACCGCGATATTCGCGGCCGGGTCGCCTATGTGCCGCAGCGCTCGAGCGTGGACTGGGACTTTCCGGTGACCGTGCTCGATGTGGTGATGATGGGGCTTTATGGCCGGCTGGGATGGTTCCGCCGACCGGGCCGCAATGAGCGTGCCGCCGCCATGGCCGCGCTCGAACAGACGGCGATGCAGGATTACGCCGACCGCCAGATCAGCAAGCTCTCGGGCGGCCAGCAGCAGCGCGTCTTTCTCGCCCGCGCATTGGTGCAGCAGGCCGAGATCCTGTTTCTCGACGAGCCGATGGCGGGGGTGGATGCCACCACCGAACGCGCCATCGTGGACATCCTGCGCAGCCTGCGCAAGGCGGGCTCCACCGTCATCGTGGTGCATCACGACCTGCAGACGGTGCGGCGCTATTTCGACTGGCTGATCATGCTCAATCAGCGCGTGATCGCGCAGGGGCCGGTGGAGACGGTCTATACCGCCGAGAACCTGCGCGCGGCCTATGGCGGGCAGGTGGCCCTGCTCGATGTGGAGACCTCGCGCATGGCCGTGCCCGATGACGATGCCGCAGGGCGGGAGCGATGACGCCGCTTGCGGGGCTCATCGATTACACCCTGCTCACGGTGATGGCCGGGGCGGCGTTCCTGGGCGTGATCAGCGGCGTCCTGGGCAGTTTCGCCGTGCTGCGTCGGCAGAGCCTGATGGGCGACGTGCTCAGCCATTCGGCGTTGCCGGGGATCGTTCTGGGCTTCATGATCGCCGGTGGCCGCGAACTGGGCGGGATGCTCGCCGGGGCCTTCGTCACCGCCGGGCTTGCGGCGCTCAGCGTGGTGCTGATCGCGCGGCACACGCGGTTGAAGCAGGACGCCGCGCTGGGCATCGCGCTGGGTGTGTTCTTCGCCGCCGGGGTGGTGCTCATGAGCTACGCTCAGAGCCGCGGCGGGGCAGGGCAGGCGGGGCTTTCGACCTTCCTGTTCGGTCAGGCCGCGGCGATCCTGCGTTAGGATCTGTGGATCATCGGCGGGGTCACGATGGTGTCGCTCGCGGTGGTCGCGGCGCTGTGGAAGGAGTTCAAGCTGATCGCCTTCGACCCCGATTATGCGGCGAGTTCGGGCTACCCGGTGCAGGCATTGGAGATCGCGCTGACCGCGATGATCGCCATGGCGATCGTGGTCGGGCTGCAGATGGTCGGGGTGGTGCTGATGACGGCGATGATCATCGCCCCCGCGGCGGCGGCGCGCCAATGGGTCAAGCGGCTGGGGCCGATGGTCGTGCTCGCTGCCGCGTTCGGAGTCATCGCCGGGCTGTTCGGCGCGCTGATCAGCGCCAGCGCGCGCGGGATCGCGACCGGGCCGGTCATCGTGCTGGCCGCGAGCGCGCTGGCGGCGGGCTCGATCCTGCTTGCGCCCGAACGCGGCGTCATATGGCAGTGGCTGGCACGCCTGCGCTCTGCGCGGAACCTGCGCGCGCGGCGTGTGCTGGTGACCCTGCGCCGCCTGGCTGCGGAGCATCGCGACCCCGCCTATCCCGTCGAACAGGGCATGGTCGATGCCTATCACGGCGCGGCCACGCGCCGGGCGCTGGCGCGGCTGGAGGCGCGCGGGCTGATCCGCGATGTGCGTCACCCGCCCGAGACCTCGCCGCATTGGGAGCTGACCGAGGCCGGCCACGCCGAGGCCGCGCGCCTTGAGGCACGCGAAGAGGGGCGCGCGTGATGTGGGGGCTGCCATTCGACGATCTGGCCGTGATGATCATCGCCACCGGCGCGCTGGTGGGCATCGCCGCGGCGCTGCCGGGCACCTACCTCGTGTTGCGCGGCTCGGCGATGCTGACCGATGCGATCAGCCATTCGATCCTGCTCGGCATCTTTCTGGTCTGGTGGCTCACCCGCGAGATCTCGGGTCCCGTCCAGCTCATCGGGGCGGCGCTGTCGGGGCTTGCGGCGGTCGCGGTGATCGAGCTTCTGGCGCGCACGCGGCGGGTGAAGATGGATGCGGCGATCGGGCTGGTGTTCCCGGCCTTCTTCGCGCTTGGCGTGCTGCTGATCAGCCTGTTCGCCCGAGACGTGCATATCGACGAACACGCCGTTCTGCTGGGCGAGATCGGCTTCATCTGGCTCGACATGGTGCGCATCGGCCCCTGGGAGCTGCCGCGTGCGCTGGTGACCATCGCCGCGATGGCGGCGGTCAATGCCGCCTTCATCGCCCTGTTCTACAAGGAACTCAAGCTCGCCACCTTCGATTCGATGCTCGCCGGCGCGCTCGGCTTCGCGCCGGGGCTGCTCTATTATGCGCTGCTTGCACTGACAAGTGTCACCGCAGTGGCGGCCTTCGATGCGGTGGGTGTGGTGCTCTTCATCGCCTTCGTGATCGTGCCGCCTGCAGCGGCGCTGCTGCTCAGCGACCGGCTCCCGGCGGTCATCGCGCTGGCCTGCGCGATCGCGGTCGCCTCGGCCGTGATCGGCTATGTCCTGGCCGAGCAATGGAACGTCACCATCGGCGGGATGATGGCGGTGACGACGGGCGGGTTCTTCGCGCTTGCGCTGGCCTTGGGGCCGCGCCACGGGCTTATCGCGCGTGCCTCGCGCCGGCGTCGGGCAAGCCATGACAATGATTGCCGCTCATTGGTGGCGCATCTGGCCAATCACGAGGATACCGCCGCCGCTGCCGCCGAGAACACCGAGGCGGCGCTGGATGCGCATCTGCGCTGGTCGGTGCGGCGCGGGCGCCGCGCGATCCTGCACTGCCTCGATGACGGGCTGATCGAGCGACGCGGCGAGCAGCTCGCGCTCACGCGGCGGGGACGGGCGCTGGCCGGTTCGCTGCCGCAGGGGGCGGGCAGAGCCGGCCGCGCGCGGTGAGGGTCGGTCGCCGCCCGCTCACCGGCCCTTTTTCCTGTAGCGCTTGTTTCGCCCGCCCGCGCGCCCGGCGGTGGAGCGTCCGGCCTTGAGCGCGGCGGCCTCCACCGCTTCCTGCACCTCGGACTGGCGCGCGAGCGGATCTTCGGCGACGGCGAGTTCCACCGCCTCCAGCCGCCGGACCTCGTCGCGCAGGCGCGCGGCCTCCTCGAATTCCAGGTTCTCGGCGGCCTTGCGCATCGCTTCGCGCAGCCCCTCGATATGCGCTGCAAGGTTCGCACCCGCCTTCGGCGCCTCCTCGATCGTCGCGGTGACGCGGCTCATATCCGCATCGCCCTGATAGAGCCCCGAGAGCACGTCCTCGACATTCTTGCGGATGGTCTCGGGCGTGATGCCGTGGCGCTCGTTATAGGCGATCTGCTTCTCGCGGCGTCGGTCGGTCTCGCCGATGGCGCGCTTCATGCTCCCGGTCATCTTGTCGGCATACATGATCACCCGCCCGTCAGCGTTGCGCGCCGCGCGCCCGATGGTCTGGATGAGCGATGTCTCCGAGCGCAGGAACCCCTCCTTGTCGGCATCGAGAATGGCCACGAGTCCGCATTCGGGAATATCGAGCCCCTCGCGCAGCAGGTTGATACCCACCAGCACGTCGAAGGCTCCCAGCCGCAGATCGCGCAGGATCTCGATGCGCTCGATCGTGTCGATGTCGGAATGCATGTAGCGCACGCGGATGCCCTGCTCGTGCAGGTATTCGGTCAGGTCCTCGGCCATGCGCTTGGTCAGCACCGTGCACAGCACGCGCAGCCCGGCGCTGGCCACCCGGCGGATCTCGTCGAGCAGATCATCGACCTGGGTGGTGACAGGGCGCACCTCGACGGGCGGGTCGAGCAGGCCGGTGGGGCGGATGACCTGTTCGGTGAACACGCCGCCGGTCTGTTCGAGCTCCCACGGCCCCGGCGTGGCGCTCACGAAGATCGATTGCGGGCGCATGGCGTCCCATTCCTCGAACTTCAGCGGGCGGTTGTCCATGCAGGACGGCAGGCGGAAGCCGTGTTCGGCCAGCGTCGCCTTGCGCCGGAAGTCGCCGCGATACATGCCGCCGATCTGCGGCACGGAGACATGGCTTTCATCGGCAAAGACGATCGCATTGTCGGGGATGAACTCGAAGAGCGTGGGCGGCGGCTCGCCCGGAGCGCGCCCGGTGAGAAAGCGCGAGTAGTTCTCGATGCCGTTGCACACGCCGGTGGCCTCCAGCATCTCCAGATCGAACTGGGTGCGCTGCTCCAGCCGCTGCGCCTCCAGCAGCTTGCCTTCGGCATTGAGTTGATCGAGACGTTGGCGCAGCTCCTCGCGGATGCTCTTGATCGCCTGCTGCATGGTCGGGCGCGGCGTGACGTAATGCGAATTCGCATAGACGCGGATATGCTCGAATTCCGCGGTGCGCGCCCCGGTCAGCGGGTCGAATTCGGTGATCGCCTCGAGCTCCTCACCGAAGAAGGACAGACGCCAGGCGCGATCCTCCAGGTGCGCGGGCCAGATTTCCACAACGTCGCCGCGCACGCGGAAACAGCCGCGCTGGAAGGCGGCATCATTTCGCTTGTATTGCTGCGCAACGAGTTCGGCCATGATCCGGCGCTGGTCATAGCTTGCACCCACCTCCAGATCCTGGGTCATGGCCGAATAGGTTTCCACCGAGCCGATGCCGTAGATGCACGACACCGAGGCCACGATGATCACGTCATCGCGTTCCAGCAGCGCGCGGGTGGCCGAGTGGCGCATCCGGTCGATCTGCTCGTTGATCTGGGATTCCTTCTCGATATAGGTGTCGGAGCGCGGCACATAGGCTTCGGGCTGGTAATAGTCGTAATAGCTGACGAAATACTCCACCGCGTTCTCGGGGAAATAGCCCTTGAACTCGCCGTAGAGCTGCGCGGCCAGGGTCTTGTTGGGCGCCAGGATGATGGCGGGGCGCTGGGTGGCCTCGATCACCTTGGCCATGGTGAAGGTCTTGCCGGTGCCCGTGGCGCCCAGCAGCACCTGATCGCGCTCGCCCGTCTCGAGGCCCTCGGAGAGTTCGGCAATGGCCGTTGGCTGATCGCCCGCGGGCTCGTAATCGCTGGCCATGACGAAACGCCGCCCGCCTTCGAGCTTGTCGCGGGGCGGGCGTGCCGGGCTGGGCGGGATGGCGGCGGTCAGGTCGGTCTGCGGCATCGTGGATCTCCTTGTCCCTAACATGCCGCTCAGGCGCTGCGGTTCAAGATGCTTGGTCCTTGCACGCCGGCGCCGGCTACGGGATAAGGGCGCGAGTCGATGAGGGAGCCACCGGGATGCGCGCGAGAATCTACCGCCCCGCACGTTCGGCCACGCAATCGGGCCCGGCAATGTCGCGGCAATGGGTGCTGGAATACACGCCGGAAGCACCGCGCGAGATCGACCCGCTGATGGGCTGGACCAGTTCGGGCGACATGCGCAGTCAGATCCGGCTGGGCTTCGACAGCCGCGAAGCCGCCGAAGCCTATGCACGCGAGCACGGGCTCGAGGCCGTCGTGATCCGGCCCAAGCCGCGCAAGGCCAATCTGCGCCCGGGCGGCTATGGTGAGAATTTCAGCCCGAACCGGCGGCAGACCTGGACGCATTGAGCCCTCCCGATTGCGATGGCGCCGGAGCGGTTTGACTTTGACGCAGCAGGTTTTTCGGTGCAAGGAACGTGCGATCGGCGACATGGCCCCGTAGCTCAGCTGGATAGAGCACCGGTCTTCTAAACCGATGGTCGCAGGTTCGAGTCCTGCCGGGGTCGCCATATCAAACATTTTTCGACCTCTTTTCCGTATCTTGCGGGTCAGGTTTGTCCAACTCAGCGGATAGGTTGGGCAAGTTTGCGCCCGGCAGAAGGCGCAGCGCGTCGGCCACCATGGTGACGCGGTTGACCTTCGCCACATAGCGACGCGCCTCGTTCGGGCTTTCATGGCCAAGGAAAGACATGATCTGCCATTCGGTCGCGCCACGCTCCGCAAGCCGGGTCGCGCCATGCTTTCTCAGCCCATGAAGGCTGCACTCGGCTGGCAAACCCGCGGCTGCGATCCAGTCCCGAAACGTATTGCCGAACCCGGCCACGGAATAGGGTTTACCGTCGCTCCGAGTGATGAACACGGCGCGCTTGGCAGGGTGTTGGGCAAGCTCGCGCGCCAGCTCCGGCAGTAGTGCAAGGGGCAGCTCCACGCGCCCGCCTGTCTTGCCGCGCAAGTAGCTGACGGCCCCGTCGCGCAGATTCGCCGAACCCATCCGGGCCACGTCCTGCCGGGCAGCTCCGGTACCTAGCGCCAGCTCGAACGCCAGCCGGGCCATGGTGCCGGACATGTGGTGCTCGAGCTGGCGCTAGATGTCGCCGAGCAGGCCGCG
>PWLT01000263.1 GCA_003558415.1 Hyphomicrobiales bacterium | reverse complement strand
GTCGAAGTCGCTCGGCAATGTGCTCGACCCGCTGGAGCTGATCGAGGATTACGGCGCCGACGCGGTGCGCTTCACGCTGGCCTCCATGGCGGCGATGGGGCGCGATCTGAAACTGTCGAAGGATCGCATCGGGGGTTATCGCAACTTCACAACCAAGCTGTGGAACGCCACCCGCTTTGCCGAGATGAACGGCGTCTGGGAGGGGCACGAAACCCGCACCGCACCACCCACCGCCACGGCCACCGCCAACCGCTGGATTCTGGGTGAAACCGGGCGGATACGCGAGGAAGTTGACGCGGCACTTCAAGCCTACCGCTTCAACGACGCGGCCAATGCGCTCTATGCCTTCACATGGGGGCGGGTCTGCGACTGGTATGTGGAGTTCGCCAAACCCCTGCTCGACGACGCGGCCACGGCGGCAGAGACCCGCGCGACCATGGCCTGGGTGCTGGATCAGTGCATGATCCTGCTGCACCCGTTCATGCCCTTCGTCACCGAGGAGTTGTGGGGCCTCACGGGGCGGCGCGACAAGCTGCTCGTGCATGCCGACTGGCCCGAATACGGCGCCGAGCTGGTGGACCCGCAGGCCGAGCGCGAGATGCGCTGGGTGATCGCGGTGATCGAGGAGATCCGCTCTGCCCGCGCGCAGATGGGGGTGCCGGCGGGGGCGCGCCTCGATGTTCTCGCCATCGGGCTCGATGCGCGCGGCCGCACTGCGTGGGACAGCAACGCCGCACTGATCGGACGGCTGGCGCGGGTGGGAGCGCTCACCGATGCCGCCGAGGTGCCCCGGGGCGCCATCACCGTCGCGGTGGAGGGCGGCACCCTTGCGCTGCCGCTTGCGGATGTGATCGATGTGGGCGCCGAATCGGCGCGGCTGGAGAAGGCGCTGGCCAAGCTCGACAAGGAGCTCGGCGGGCTGCGCGGGCGGCTTTCCAACCCGAAATTCATCGACAGCGCACCCGAGGAGGTGGTCGAGGAGACGCGCGCCAACCTTGCGCTGAAGGAGGAAGAGGCCGCCAAGCTGCGCGCCGCGCTCGAACGGCTGGCGGAGCTGGCCTGACCACACATGCGGGCCCGGCCCGCAGGGGAGGATGCCATGAGCGGACCACGCTATACCGAAACCCTCGCCAAGCTGCCCGCGACCGTGCCCTTCGTCGGCCCCGAAGCGATGGAGCGGCGCAGCGGGCGCACCTTCCGCACGCGGCTGGGCGCCAATGAAAGCGTCTTCGGCCCCTCGCCCCATGCGGTGGAGGCGATGTGCCGCGCGGCGCAGGTCACCTGGATGTATGGCGACTCGGAAAACCGCGATCTGCGCGACGCGCTGGCCGCGCATCACGAGGTGGATGCGGCCAATATCCTTGTGGGCGAAGGCATCGACGGCATTCTGGGCTATCTGGTGCGCATGGTTGTGGAGCCCGGCGATGCGGTGGTCACCTCCGCCGGCGCCTACCCGACCTTCAACTACCATGTGAACGGCTTTGGCGGGGTGCTGCACACCGTCCCCTATCGCGGCGATTTCGAGGACCCCGAGGCGCTGATCGCGAAATCGCGGGAGGTCGCGCCCAAGCTCGTCTATCTGTCCAACCCCGACAATCCGATGGGAAGCTGGCTGAGCGCCGCGCGCGTGCGCGAGATGGTCGATGCCGTGCCGGAGGGCACGCTGATGGTGCTGGATGAGGCCTATATCGAGTTCGCCCCCGATGAGGCCATCCCCGAGATCGACCCCGAGGATACGCGCGTGATCCGCATGCGCACCTTCTCCAAGGCGCACGGGATGGCCGGCGCACGGGTGGGCTATGCCATCGGCGCGGCCGATCTGATCGCGGCCTTCGACAAGATCCGCAACCATTTCGGCATGACCCGCATCAGCCAGGCGGGCGCGCTCGCCGCGCTGGAGGATCAGGGCTGGCTCGAGCATGTGCGCACGCAGGTCGCGGCCTCGCGCGAGCGGTTGGGGCAGATCGCCTCCGACAACGGGTTGCGCGCCCTGCCCTCGGCCACAAATTTCGTCGCCATCGACTGCGGCGGCGACGGCGATTTCGCCCGCGCCGTGCTGGAGGAGCTGCTCGCGCGCGGCGTCTTTGTGCGCATGCCCGGCGTTGCGCCGCTGGATCGCTGCATCCGGGTCAGCGTCGGCCCGCCCGAAGACATGGAAGTCTTCGCGGGAGCCCTGCCACTGGCGCTGGCGGCGGCCCGCACTGACGGGGGCTGAAGCCCGTTCGTACCCCGCGCACGTCCCAAAGGCACCGGGGCCGCGCGCTTGCCACGGCGGCGGCTTTCGGGCTAGAGGGGCGGCGACCTGACGAGGCCGGACCCCGCGCGGTCCCTACCCCGGAGCGCCCGCCGTGACCGATCCGTCCGAGCCGATCGCGACTTCGCCAGACGCGCGCGCCATCGACGCCGCCCCCGACGGTCTGGGCCGCTATGCGACCCGTCCGCTGTTGGCGCGGCTGTGGCGCGAATATCTGCGCGCCCATCGCAAGCCGATGGCGGCGGCAGTGTTCTTCATGGTGATCGAAGGCAGCACCCTGGGCTTGCTCAGCTATCTGCTGCGGCCGCTCTTCGACCTCGTCTTCGTGGGCGGCCAGGCGGATGCGGTCTGGTGGGTGGGCGGCATCATCTTCGTGCTGTTCGTAGCACGCGCCATCGCGCTGCTGGCGGGGCGGATACTGCTCACGCGGGTCGCCCAGCGCACCTCGACGGCGATGCAGGTCGACATGCTGCGGCACCTGCTTACCCTCGAGATCGCCTTCTTCCAGAAGAACCCGCCCGGTGCGCTGATGGAGCGGGTACAGGGCGATACCGTCGCGGTGCAGAAAATCTGGCAGTCGGTCATCACCGGCGCGGGACGCGATGCGGTGGCGCTGATCAGCCTGATGGCCGTGGCGCTGATCATCAGCCCGCTATGGACGGCTGCGGCGCTGATCGGGCTGCCGCTGCTGTTTCTGCCCGTGGCCCTCACCCAGCGCTATATCCGCCGCAAGACCGGGCAGGTGCGCGCCGAGGCGGGTCTTCGCTCCACCCGCCTCGACGAGGTCTTCCATGGCATCATGCCGATCAAGCTCAACCGCATGGAGGCCTATCAACTCGGCCGGTTCGAGCGCATCGTCAACCGCATCGTGAACATGGAGGTGCGCAGCGAGACCGGACGGGCGGCGATTCCGGCGATGATCGACCTGGTCTCGGGTATCGGTTTCTTCGCGGTGATCATGGTGGGTGCGAATGACATCGCCTCGGGTCAGCGCACCGTGGGCGAGTTCATGTCCTTCTTCACGGCCATGGCGCTTGCCTTCCAGCCGGTGCGCCGCCTGGGCGCCATCGCCGGGATGTGGCAGACGGCTGCCGCCAGCCTGGAGCGCATCTACCGGCTGCTCGACACGGCGCCCCACATCGCGCCAAGCGGCGGCGCGGCGCGGCCAGCAACGGAAAAGCCGCCCGAGATCCGGCTTGAGGGCGTCCATCTTGCCTACGGGTCGCTCCCGGTGCTGCGCGATGTCAACTTCGTGGCCGAGGCGGGCCGGACGACCGCGCTGGTCGGCCCCTCGGGCGCGGGCAAGAGCACGGTGTTCAACGTCATCACCCGGCTCGTGGAGCCGCAGGCCGGACGTGTGACGCTGGATGGGCTGGACGTGTCGGAGATCGACACCGAATCGCTACGCGCGCTCTTTTCGGTCGTCACCCAGGACGCGGCGCTGTTCGACGAGACGATCCGCGAGAACGTGCTGCTGGGGCGCGCGGATTCAAACGCCGAGCGGCTCGACTCGGCGCTGGAGGCGGCGCATGTGAAGCCGTTCCTCGATCAGCTTCCACTGGGGCTGGACACCCCGGCCGGCCCGCGCGGGTCCAGCCTGTCGGGCGGCCAGCGCCAGCGCATCGCGATCGCGCGGGCGCTGATGCGCGATGCGCCGGTGCTGCTGCTGGACGAGGCCACCTCGGCGCTCGACGCGGAATCCGAGCGGCTGGTGCAGGAGGCGCTCGACCGGTTGTCGCGGGGACGCACCACACTGGTGATCGCGCACCGCCTCGCAACGGTGCGCCGGGCCGACCGCATCATCGTCATGGATGAGGGCACGGTTGCAGAAATCGGCACCCATGACGAGCTGCTCGCGCGCAACGGGCTTTATGCGCGGCTGTGCCGGCTACAGTTCGACGGTGAGGACTGAAGCGGCCCGCCCCCTTTCAGCCGCGCCGATGCCGATTATATCACCGGCAATACGGGCAAGGAGACGGACATGGCTGGCGAGCGGGCCGAGGATCGCAGGATCTTCGAAATCACGGGCGGCGACCGCATCGGCTTTCTTCAGGGGCTGGTTACGAATGATGTCGAGCGGCTGCGCGAGGGGATCGTCTATGCCGCGCTGCTCACCCCGCAGGGGAAGTACCTCGCCGATTTCTTTCTCGCACCATGGGGCGAGGCGGTGCTGCTCGATGTGGCGGCGCCGGTGTCCGAGGATCTGCTCAGGCGGCTCAACATGTACCGGCTGCGCGCCGATGTGCAGATCGCACCCTCTTCGCTGACGGTCCAGCGCGGCCTGGGCGAGCCGCCCGAGGGCGCCTTTGCCGATCCGCGCGATCCGAGCCTGGGTTGGCGGCTCTATTCCGACAGCGAGGGCGAGGCGCCGCAGATCGACTGGGAGGCGCGGCGCGTGGCGGCCTGCATCCCCGAAACCGGGATCGAACTGATCCCGGGCGAGACCTTCATCCTCGAGGCCGGGTTCGAGCGACTCAAAGGCGTCGATCACCGCAAGGGCTGCTATGTCGGTCAGGAGGTCACCGCGCGGATGAAGCACAAGAGCGAACTGCGCAAGGGGCTCGCGGTGGTGGAGGTCGAAGGCGAAGCCCCGGTGGGAACGCCGATCACCGCAAACGGCAAGGCCGCCGGCACCTTGTTCACGCAGGCAGGCGGACGCGCCATCGCCTATCTGCGTTTTGATCGCGCGGGGCGCGACATGGAGGCCGACCAAGCCCACATTCACTGGACGGGATGAGCCCCGCCGCGCCGGCAGTCGGAACAGGGATCAGGCGCGCTCGACGTATTCGAATGTCTCGGTATTCACGACGATCTGCTCGTCGGGGCCGACAAAGGGCGGCACGTTCACGCGCACCCCATTGTCGAGGATCGCGGGCTTGAAGCTGTTGGCCGCAGTCTGTCCCTTGACCACCGGTTCGGTCTCGGCCACGCGGCAGGTCACCTTCTGCGGCAGCGTCATGTTGAGCGCCTCGTCGCCGAAATACTCGATCGTCACGGTCATGCCGTCCTGCAGGAAGGGGCGACGCTCGCCCAGCAACTCGGCGGGAAGTTCGACCTGCTCAAAGCTTTCCATGTCCATGACCACGAGCATTCCGTCGCTTTCATAGAGGAACTGCTGGTCGCGCTGGTCGAGGCGCGCGCGTTCGACCTTGTCCTCAGAGCGGAAGCGCTCATTGAGCTTGCTGCCGTTTCGCAGGTTCTTCATCTCCACCTGCGCGAAAGCGCCGCCCTTGCCCGGCTTGACATGATTCACCTTGGCAACCACCCACAACCCTCCATCGTGCTCGAGCACGTTGCCGGGGCGGATCTCGTTGCCGTTGATCTTTGGCATGGGCCGTTCCTTGCCGAAAGGTTGATGAAAATCTGGCGACGCCTATATCTTGTCGGAAGCACAGGTGCAAGCCGACTAGATACGGTGGCCGGAAGATGGAAGCAATGCACTCAGCGCATGGCTGCATTGCAAAATTGAGTTACCGAATCAGCGCCAAAGGGCTTACACAGGCGAAACGAGAAAAACGCAAGAGCAAGAATAAAGGAAGGTCCGAATGTTCGATTTCGTGGACGGCGCCGCGTTCAATCACGAGCAGGGGCAGCGTGCCCGCAAGCTCTTCGCCGCCGTCGTGTTGGCGGCGCTCGATGATGCGATCGCCGATGACAAGAAGTATGGCAATGGCCCCGAGCAGATCGCCCGCTGGGCGCGTTCGCGCGATGGTCGCGACGTGCTCTCATGCGCCGGGATCGATCCGAACGAGCGTGTCGTCAACGGCCTGATGGAGTTTGTCGGCAAAGGGGTGCGCACCTCCGTGGCGCTCTCGCGCGAGGAAAGCGAGCGCCGGGCGCTTGAGCTGCTGCAGAACGCGGCAGCCTGATCGACGGCCAGATGCGCCGCTCACCGCGGTGGCGCCTAAAACCCAGGACTGAAAGACGCGCGCTTCGGCGCGCGTTTTTCGTGACCGCTCACGCGCGGGCGGCACCGAACCTGTGCGTCACTGCTCCAGCGTGCGACTCGCCAGTGCCCGCGCAATCTCGCTTCGCACGAGCTTGCGCACGTTGCGGGTGATCCGCTCGCCCAGCTCACCCTGGAGCTCCTCACGCACGATTTCGGCCACGAGATCGCGCAGTGTCTCCTCGTCGAGCACCGCTTCGAGATCGTCCTCCTCGCCGGGCTCGTAAAACTGCGCCGTGACCGGCGTGGAGGCGAAATTGCCCACACCAGCCGGATCGCGCACAGGCACCTCATCCGCCGCTGTCCCCCCCTGCACCCTCTTTTCCACCGTGAAGGGCCAGACATTGTCGGGCTGTTCCGGTCGCGCCGGGCCCGCGCTGTCATCGGGTTCCGGCGCATCCGGCGCTTGCGCCTCGGATGGCGGGGCGGGCTCGGCCTGCGCGTCTGCCTCCTGCATCTGCGTCGCGGCCGGGTGGTCCGGCCCATCTTCGGACGCGGCGGGCGGCACGGCTGCGGCCTCGCTGCCGTCAGGCTCCCATTCCTCCTCGTAGACGGACACGGCCGCCTCCAGCTCGGCGATCGTCTTCTCGAGGCTGGCGCGCGTCTCGCCGGCCTCGGGAGGCGGCAGTTCCTCTGCGGCGGTCTCGCTCGCGCTCTCCGGCGCAGACTGGCTGTTTGCCCCGGATGGGGCGCTTGCGCCCGCGTCGCGCGCTTCGGCAACCCGCTGGGCAGGTGTGAGCAGCAACCGCCCCCTGCCCGCATCGTCGCTGTCGCGCGCTGCATCGGGCCGGGCATCGGAGGTCGCATCCGAATGCTCCTGCGACACCAGTCGCCGGATTGAGGAAAGCACGTCCTCGATATCACTGTTGGTCATCGGATCAGACATCGCACGCCTCCGAACACCTGAGGAAGGTATGGTAGTCTCCCGCGCCCGGCAACACAACAGATTGATAGAACTTTAGGGGCGGCCGATGCTTTGCAGTACCCGATCGAGGCTCTCGCCCTGCGGGCTTCGCAGCGGCGCGTCACGCACGGCGTTGAAATAGGCCTCCGGATCATAGGTCGGGATACCGAGATTGAGATGTTCCACCGTCAGCAGCCCCATCGACGCGAGAAGCGAATACACCGCCACCTGCTGCCCGGCCTCGGCGGCGATAAGCGCCGAACGCGCGTCGAGCAGCTCCTGCTCGGCATTGAGCACATCAAGCGTTGTCCGCGCGCCCAGCTCCGCCTCCTGACTGACGCCGTCATAGGCTGTCTCGGCCGCCTAGATCTGAAGCTGGCTAGAGTTGATCCTCGCGCGCGCCACCGACAGATTCGACCATGCCT
>PWLT01000198.1 GCA_003558415.1 Hyphomicrobiales bacterium | reverse complement strand
CCGAGCCGGGCGAGCGCCGCGCCACGCAGGCGGGCGGCGGCATCGCCGCGCTCTCCGGCGATCAGACGCAGCGCCTGGGCCGGCTCGTCCAGCGCCAGCGCGGCGCGGGCGTGCAGGCGGCGCTCATACCCCGAAGTCTCCTCCGGCGGGGCCAAGGCCTGGCGGGCCCGTTGCGGAAAGCCCAACTCGAGGAGTCGCTCGGCGAGCGCCAGGCGGGTCTGCTCGGCGAATCTGCCGTCGGCCCAGGCGGTTTCGGCGAATGTCCGGGCGAGGAATTCGATATCGTCCGCCTGCGCGGTGAGGATGGCGTGCAGCCCCTCCGTCACTTCGTATGCGGGGCTCGCGCTGCGGCGTGTCAGGCGATCGCGCGCTTCGAAGGCGTCGCCGAAGCGCCCGGCGGCGGCGAGGGCGAGGACTTCCAGCCGCGCGAGGCGCTCCCCGAGCGCGGTGTCGCGATGGGTCACGGCGCCCGCGGCGATGGCCTCGGCGATGCTCTCCCCGATGCGCTCGCCGTTATCAAGGCGGGTTTCGGCATAGAGGGCCAGCGCGGTGGGCGCGTGGGCGCTGCTGCCACGGGCGAGGCGGGCCAGCCGGTCGAGCGCCGCAGCCCGGCGGCCCTCGGCCAGGTCGATTTCGGCGGCGATCATCTCCAGATCGGCGCCGTGACCGCCCTCGGCGCGGCCGATCGCCGCGCGCACGGCCTCGGCGGCCTCAAGGGCGCCGGCCGCGAGCAGCTGCTCCGTCAGTCGCGGGCCGAGATGGCGGCGCAGGTGCAGCGGCAGGGCCGAGAAGGCAGAGATCACGGCGCTGCGATTGAAGGGGCGCCCGACCTCGGCAGCCTCCCGTGCCAGCAGCGCCCAGAGTGCCGATGGCCCGTCGCAATCGGCCATGGTGCGGAACGGGGCTCCGGGCACCGGTGCGTCGCCGTCGATGAGAACCGCCAGCGCGTCAAACATCGCCGCGTCGTCGAGCACCCCCGGGAATGCCGCGAGCGCCGCACGCGCCTCGGCCCCGAAGCCCAGATGCAGATAGCCACGCACCAATGCAGAGAGCATCGCGGGCTCGGGCCGGTCGAACTCCCCGAGCAGGCGGGCGCGCAGCCGTGACACGGAGGCGAGCCCGCTCGCCTCGTCGCCCCAGGCGGAGACGTCCAGAGCATCGGGCGCGGGGCAGTCGGCATGGGAGGGCAACACATCATCCAGGGGGGCCGTCCAGCTGCGCCGCGCCCGGTCGATCGCGGTCTCGACCTTGATCTGTGGCGGCAGGGCCGGGTCGCGGGGTGCCGCGCGCAGGGGGCCGGGCTGCGCTGCGCCCCAGTCCGGTGCCGTCAGGCCGGTCAGCCCCTGGTCCGCGGCGCGCGAGAAATTGCGCTTGATCATCATGCGCGTGGCGCTCTCCGCAGCCGGTGCCTGCAACGCCGTGGGGGCGGAGAGATCGGGAAGGGCGGGGCCCGTGGTGGCCGGGGCGTGAGGTTCGCGTGCGCCGTCATGCGCCCCTGCGCGGGCCCCGGCGGTCACCCAGTCATAGCCGTCCGCGGCGCGCGCATCGGCTGCATGGCGGCGCAGCGGGGCGGCTTGCCCGGCGCCTGTATCCGCCGCGAGCGGTGCCTCGAACGGGCTGTCGGGCGCGGGCGGGCCGTCGCGGATGTCGAGGACGAGCAGCCCTGTCGCATCCTCGAAGGCGCGCATGTGACAGCGGCAGGCGAGGTCGATCGCCAGGCCCGGCCCCTGATCAGGGGTCCGATCGAGCGGGCGCAACGCGGCGACGCGCTCGCGCCCGATACGCGCGAAGGCGCGGGACAGGTCGACCTGTGCCGCCGCGTTCTTGAGCGCCAACCGGTATCCTGTCCCCGCGCGGCCCAGTTGCCAGCCGGTATCGTCGGGCAGCGGCAGCGTAAGGCGCGTGAACCCGGCATGTTCGCCCGCGCGCAGAGTCAGATCCTGCGCCGGACCGGGCCCGGTGGCGGCAAAGAGCAAACCCAGGGCCAGTGCCGCGGCCCGCAACAGCGGGCGCCCTGCTGCGGCGCGCCCGCGCACCCGGCCACGCCTGTCACCCCCGCGCGCAGGACGGGTGCTGCCCGACTTGGTGGCCCGCCGTGCTGCGCACTCACCATGGGTCGCGGCCATCTTGCCGGTCCGGGGGCGCGCGCTCATGCAACCTCCCGGCGCACGCTGCGCAGCGCCTGCTCAAGCTCTCCATAGCTGGGACGCACATCATGCGGTGTGTTCTGACGCCCCACCTCGATGCAGATATTGGTGGGATGGGCGTGCAGATTGGCGACCAGAACCTCGCGGATCAGCTGGTAGAAATGCGCATCCTCGCGCGCGATGGCACCGAGCCGGTTGGCGAAGGGGCCAACGAAACCGTAGGAGAGGAACACGCCCAGAAACGTGCCCACCAGCGCGCCGCCGATCATCCCGCCCAGGATCTCGGGGGGCTGATCGATCGAACCCATGGTCTTGATCACGCCCAGAACGGCGGCGACGATCCCCAGGGCCGGCAGCGCATCGGCGACGACCTGAAGCGCATGGCTGGTGTGCAGCGAATGCTGGAGATTGGTCTCCATCCGCTTTTCCAGCACTTCCTCGACCTGATGCGGGTCGTCGTAATTCATCGAGGCGGCGCGCAGCGTGTCGCAGATCAGCTCGACCGCCTCGCGATCGGCATTGATGCGGGCGTAGCTTTGGAAGATCTCGGAGTTGTCGGGATCCTCGATATGCGATTCCAGTTCGACGGGGTTGGCGCGCGCCACGCGGATGAGTTCGAAGAGCAGGCACAACAGATCGGTGTAGTCCTGCGGCTTCCAGCGCGGCCCACGGAAGATCTTCATCAGATCATGGAGCGTGCGCCGTTGCACGGCGCGATCATTGGCGATCAGGAAGGCGCCCATCGCGGCGCCGGCGATAATCGCCATCTCATAGGGCAGGGCATGAATGATGATGCCCAGCTTGCCGCCGGCAAGGAGATAGCCGCCGAAGACCATCACCAGCACCATGATGATTCCGAGAACACCGATCATGGCGCCCCCGTCGCATAGAGGCGGCTGCGGCAGGAGGGCCGGCGCAGGCATTCTCGTATTGTGTCGTCAACGCTCATTCCGTCGGCACCTCCGCATGGCGCCCTGCGAGAATGACGCTGATCGTGTAGGCGGTTTGCGGATCGAGCCCTGCAAGGACCGCCGCACCCCGCTCGGGCTGCATTCGCGCCAGGAAGCCGGCGGCGAATTGCGGGTCCATCTGCTCGAACAAGGTCGCCGCCTCGCCGGGCTTCATGCTTTCATACAGGGTGGTCAGCCGGGCGAGGTCGCGCTCCGATGCCCGATCGGCCAGCGCGAGCGTCTCGGAAAGCTCCGCCTCGGCGGCCTCGATCTCGCGCATCTGCTCGTCGAGGCGCTGTTCCGAGAGCGCCAGCGCGCGCAGCCGCTCCTCCAGCGCCGCTTCGCGCTTGTCGAGCCGGGCCTCGCGTTCGTGCAACGCCTCCAGAAGCGCTTCGATTTCCGAGTTCTGCCCGGCCGTGGATGCCGAGGTGGTGGCCTCGGCCGGTTCGGAGGCGGTGAGGCTCTCCCGCGCGGTTTCGGCACCGGCCCCAAGGCGCATGGCCCCGCCGATTGCGAGCACGGCCGCAAGAAAGGCGAGCGTCCCGCGGCTGCGCCGCCCCCTGCGCCGGCTTCGGGCGGGCTGCCTTGTCATTGCGCCGCCTCCGTCTGAGGTTCATTCGCCGCCAGCGCGGCGTCGCGGGACCTTTCCGGCTCAGCCGGTCCGGTCCAAGTGGCGCCGCCGGACTCGGGCGGGTCTACCTTCTTGCGCTGGCGGACCACGCGTCTGCGCGGCGCCGGGGACGCGTCGGCGCGCTTGCCGACCGGGGCGGCCTTGCCGGGTTCCGGCAGGTCGTGCAGCGTCGCGAGCAGAATCTCGATCCGCTCGACCGCCGCTTCCGCGCGCCGCGTCTGGCTGTCGAGCGACGAGGCCGAATCGCGTGCCGCGTCCTGGGCGCGCCCCAGGGTGCGTGTCATGTCGTCGACCTGCGCCGAGAGCACGGCGATCGCCCCGCCCATGCCCGAATCGAGCTGCGTGAGCTGGCGCAGCCGCCGCGAGAGGACAAGACAATAAACGGCGGCGCCCAGCGCGCCGGCTCCCAGCAATATATCCGCGATCATCGTCATGAAGATTTCCTCAGTTGAGAACGAATTCGGTCACCAGCAGGTCGCGTACATGGTCGTCGCCGGTGACGATCTGGATGCGCCGCAGCATCTGTGCGCGCAGCCGCACGAGGGTGCCCGGCTCGGAGAAATCCTTCGCATCCAGCGCGCGCAGGTAACCGTTGAGCACATCTAGGATGCGCGGCATCAGATCCGCCACCTCCGCGCGGTGTTCGCGCGCCACCTCCAGACTCGCGGCGAAGCGCAGATGCCGTGTCCCGCCTTCGTCCTCGATGCTGACCAGAAGCTCCTCGATGGGGATGAACTCCGTCCTGTCCCGCGCCGCCCCTGCGGCATCCGAGCGGTTTTCCCACAGTGCGAATGCCATTCCGGAATAGGCCGCATAGAACCCCGCGCCGCCCAGCGCCGCCGCCAGCGCGAGCCCCAGCAGCATCGATCTGCGCCCCCTCCGGCGCGGCTGCGATTCGGCTTCGGAAATATCGGTCATGCGCCACCTCGCTCGCTCATCTTTGGACTCGTATAGACCAGCGGCCACTAACCGATTGTTAAGCGCAATCGGCCAAGCAGGGCTGCGTGAGACGGGCAAAACGTCCGAATGGGGAGAATCGCCTTGCAGCAACTGCTGTCGGTCTGGAACGGGCTGGAGCCGCGCCGCCGCATCATCGTGATCGCGGCCACGCTCATCGTTTTCGTGGGTGTCATCGCATTGGGGCGAATCGCCGCGAAACCGGGGATGGCGCTGCTTTATGCGGGCATGGAAGGCTCTGCGGCGGGGGATGTCGTCCAGGCGCTGGAGCAGCGCGGCGTGCCTTATGAGGTGCGCGGTGATGCGATCTATGTGCCCAAGCGCCGACGCGATGAAACCCGCATGGCCCTGGCCGGGGAGGGGCTGCCCGCAAGCGGGATCGTCGGCTACGAACTGCTCGACGGGATGAGCGGCTTCGGCACGACATCGCAGATGTTCGACGCCGCCTACCGACGCGCCAAGGAGGGCGAACTTTCCCGCACGATCGTGTCGAGCCCCTCGATACGGGCCGCGCGTGTGCATATCGCGCAGGGAGATCAGCAACCCTTCCGGCAGGCGCGCACTCCGACGGCCTCCGTGACGGTCACGCCTGCGGCCGGGGGGCTGACAGCGGAGCGCGCGAGGGCGCTGCGCTTCATGGTGGCCTCCGCGGTGGCCGGGCTCGATCCGGAGGATGTGACCGTGATTGACGGCAATCGCGGCACGGTTCTCGCGGCCCAGGATGAGGGTGCCGGGCCAGGCGGCACTGGCGACCGCGCCGGCGAGATGCGTCGCGCCGTCGAGCGACTGCTTGAGGCGCATCTCGGCCCCGATCGCGCGATTGTCGAGGTCAACCTCACGCCGGTGACCGAGCGCGAATCAATCGTCGAGCGCAGCATCGACCCCGACAGCCGGGTCGCCGTGGAAAGCGAAACCAGCGAGACCAGCAGCGCCTCCTCGGGCCCCGGCGCGCAGGGCGTTACCGTGGCGAGCAACCTGCCCGAGGGCGACGGCGCCGAGGATGGCGGCGAATCGAGCAGCCAGAACGCCGAGACACGTGAGCGCATGCGCTTCGACATCTCCGAGACTCAGCGCGAATTGCTTCGCGCGCCCGGCGGTATCGAGCGGCTCACCGTGGCCGTGCTCGTGGACGGGATCACCGAGCCCGGTGATGACGGTGCCACGCAATGGCGCCCGCGCACGGCTGCGGAACTCGATGAGTTGCGCGAACTCGTCGCCTCGGCGGTGGGCTATAACGACTCGCGCGGCGACGTGATCACCCTCAAGTCGATGCGCCTGGAGCCGGTCGAGCCCGCCGGGACGCAGGCCCATTCCGGCGGGCTCATGGACCGGCTTCAGCTGGAGGTGATGACGCTGGTCCAGCTCGCGATTATCGCTCTGGTGTTGCTGGCCCTGATCCTCTTCGTCCTGCGGCCGGTGCTGCTTGCATCGCGGCGCGAGGGCAATGCCTCCGGCAGCGCGCCGGCGGCCCTTCCGGTGGGCGATCCGATGGATGGCACGCCGGCTTCCATGCCCGACAGCTCGGCCCTGGATGGCGCCATCGGTGCGCCGCCGCTGGGAACCCTGCCGGCAATCGCCAATTTCGATGCGACCGGTGCAAGACCCGATGGCGACCCGACGCAATCCGACGGCTCCGATCCGGTCGAGCGGCTGCGCAGGCTGATCGAATCCCGCCAGGAGGAAACGGTCGAGATCCTGCGTAACTGGATGGAGGATGACGAAGAGGAACGCGCGTGATGGCCAAAGCAGTGCGTCTGGAGGTCTTCGGTGCCGGCGATACGGGGGCGCCGGCCGCGAGGGTGGATGCGGAAGCGCTGGAGGAGGCGCGGCTCGCCTCGTTCGAGCAGGGCTACAAGGCGGGATGGGACGATGCCACCGCCGCCCAGCAGGATGAGCAGACCCGGCTTCGCAGCGATGTCTCCCGCAATCTGCAGGAGTTGTCCTTCACCTATCACGAGGCGCGGGGGCATCTGCTCAAGGGGTTGGCGCCGCTATTCGAGCAGATCTGCGCGCGGGTGGTCCCGGAACTGGCCGCCGGTGCGATCGGGGGCGTCGTGCAGGAGGCGCTCCAGCCACTTGCCGAGGCAGCGATCGAAAGCCCGGTGACCATCGTGCTCAACCCCGGTGCCCGCAGTGCCGTGGAAGCGGCCTTGGCGGCAGGTGTCGCTCCGCCCTTCCGGATCGTGGAGGAACCCTCCCTGGCCGAGGGGCAGCTCTATCTTCGCTGGGAGGAGGGCGAGGAGCATATCGACATGGATGCCGCGATCGCATCGATCCGCGCTGCGGTGAGCGACTTCTTTCAGGAGCAGGAGGCGTTGAAGGATCATGGATGAGCAGACACAGCAGCAAAAGCCAAGCGGCGAGAGCCTTTTCGCCCATGTTCCCATCGAGATCACGATCTCCGTGGGTCGCGCCCGGCCACTGGTGCGCGACCTGCTCCGCATGGGACGCGATTCGGTGCTGCCGCTGGACCGGCGCGTGGAGGATCCGGTCGAGCTCTTCGTGGGTGAGCGGCTGATCGCGCGGGGCGAGCTTCAGGAGCTCGAGGGCGAGCGCGAGGGGATGCTCGCCGTACGGCTGACGGAGGTCGCCGATCTGGGCGAAGACCTCTGAAATGGGCCCGCCGACCGGAACCGCCCGCGCACCGCGCCGCACCGCCTCACCTTGGGCCCTCCCGGTCATGGCGCTGGCGATCGCGGCGCTGCTCGCGTTGAGCGTTCCGGCCGCGGCGCAGGAGGTTACCATCGATCTCGGCGACGGGTCGTCGCTGTCGATGCGCGCGGTCCAGCTGATGGTCCTGATCACCGTTCTGAGCCTTGTGCCCGGGCTGGCGATCATGATCACCTGCTTTCCCTTCATGGTCACGGTGCTCGCTATCCTGCGCCAGGCGATCGGGCTGCAGCAATCGCCGCCCAACATGCTGAT
>PWLT01000039.1 GCA_003558415.1 Hyphomicrobiales bacterium | reverse complement strand
TCTTCAGCCGGTTGCGGATGGTGATGGCGGTGGCGTTCATGGTCACGATCAGCGCCAGAAGCAGCAGCGTGGTCACGAAAACCATCGGCTTGCCCGCCTCCGAGTTGCGCGACTGAAAGCCCACATCGAAGATGTGAAAGCCCAGATGCATGAAGCTGCGGTCAAGATGGATGAAGGGGTAGAAGCTGTCGATGGGCAGGGCAGGGGCGAGCTTGACCACGCCCACCAGCATCAGTGGCGCGACCTCGCCCGCGCCGCGTGCCATGGCCAGGATCATGCCGGTCATGATCCCCGGCAGCGCCTTGGGCAGCACGACGTAGCGGATGGTCTGCCATTTCGACGCACCGCAGGCCAGCGAGCCCTCGCGCATCGAACGCGGCACGGCCGAGAGCGCCTCCTCCGAGGCCACGATCACCACCGGCACTGTGAGAAGCGCCAGCGTGAGCGAGGCCCACAGGATGCCGCCCTTGCCGAAGGTGGGATTGGGCAGCGCCTCGGGGTAGAAGAGCTGGTCGATGGTTCCGCCCATCGCATAAGCGAAGAAGCCCAGCCCGAAAACGCCGTAGACAATGCTGGGCACCCCGGCCAGATTGTTGACGGATATACGGACAATCGAGGTCAGGCGCCCCTGTTTGGCGTATTCCCGCAGGTAGAGCGCGGTGATTACGCCGAAGGGCGCCACAAAGACCACCATCAGCAGCGTCATCGCCACCGTGCCGAAGATCGCGGGCAGCACACCGCCCTGGGTGTTGGCCTCGCGCGGCTCCGATGAGACGAACTCCCACCAGCGCGAGAGGTAGGTGCCGATCTTGTCGGCCAGGCTCAGCGCATTTGCAGGGAAATAGCGCACGATCTGGCTGAGCTCGGTCTCGACGGTACGCCCGCCCACCTCTTCCATGACGATACGATACCGCCGGTCATTGGCGCGGATCTCGCTGGCGCGGGTTTGCAGCGCGCGATATTGCTCCTGCAGTTCGGCGATGCTTGCCTGGGCATCGGCCACGGCGGTCTGCGCCTCGGGGCTGTCCTCGCCGTGGCGCAGAACCGCGCGGCGCTGCGCGAGGCGCTCGCGCTCGATCAGATAGTTGATGCCGCCGATCTCGCGCTGCTCCAGCCGCCGGATTTCGCGGAACCGTTCGCGCGCGGCGCGCTGCTCGCGTGCCAGCACCGCGGGGTCGGGGGCAACCTCCTGCCCGTCGATGGTCAGACCGGCGACGCGACCGATGAAGACACCCCATTGCTGACGTTCGAAATACAGGAAGTCCTCGGGGCGGGTGATCTCGGCGACCTCGAAATCGGAAACCCAGCGGAAGTCATCCCCGTAGAGGTCGAAATTGGCGGTCTGGTAGAGGGTGCGATCGGCGAAGCCCTCATTGGCGGCAATCTCGGTGCGTTGTGCGTCATCAAGCTGCGCCAGGACGGAATCGCCGGGGCGATAGGGGCCGCCACGGGTCGGCACGCCCGCCAGAACGGTACCGTCGCGCAGCTCCACCTGCTCGATCGGCTTGGGCCAGAAGGTGGTAAAGCCGTTCCAGGCGATCATCGCCAGAAATCCGGCGATCAGGATGATCCCCAGCGCCAGCGCGCCGCCCAGGCCCCACATTGCCGGTTCGCCCACCGCCGACAGATCGGCCGAGAAGCGCCGCACCCGCCGGCCCTTGACGGCGTCGCGCGCGCTGACCCCGGCCAGGCCGGCAGCGCCGGAGGCGGGAATATCCTGTTGGCTTGTCACGCTCATGGGTCGGCCCCTCAAAGCTGGAAGGCGCGCTTGCGAAAGCGCTGGCGGATGAGTTCGGCAAGGGTGTTGATGACGAAGGTCATGATGAACAGCGTCAGCGCGGCGAGAAACAGCACCCGGTAGTTGGTGCCGTCGCGCACCGCCTCGGGCAGCTCGATGGCGATATTGGCCGAGAGCGTGCGCAGCCCCGAAAAGATGTTCCACTCCATGATCGGGGTGTTGCCTGCAGCCATGACCACGATCATCGTCTCGCCCACGGCGCGGCCCATGCCCATCATGATCGCCGAGAACACCCCCGATGCGGCGGTTGGCAGGATCACCCAGATCGAGGTCTGCCAGGGCGATGCCCCGCAGGCCAGCGAGCCCGCGCGCAGATGCGCGGGCACCGAGTTCAGCGCGTCCTCGGCAAGCGTGTAGATGTTGGGGATCACCGCGAAGGCCATCACGAAGCCGACCACCAGCGCATTGCGCTGCTGATAGCTGTCGATGAGCCCGCCGCGCGGGTCATAGCCCAGCGCGGTCAGGAGGCTGGCCACGCCAAGGCTGAGCCCCATCGCCGCCGCGAGCAGAACCAGCCAGCGCAGCGCGTCCAGCCGCCCCGCCGCCGAACGATCGCGCTGGCCGAGAAGGGCGCGGTAATGGTGGCCCAGCGTCTTGCGAAAGCTCCAGGCGACCGCAACATAGGCCAGCGGCAGCAGGATCAGGAACATGAAGGGCGTGCCGGTTCCGATGCGCCCCGTCGTCCAGGCCTTGAAATCACCGAAGAACAGGAGGCGCTCCATGGTCGGCCCGAGCTGCAGCGCGACCCAGGCCGCGACCAGGATCGACAGACCCATCAGGATGAACTTGGGGAACCCGTCGAGCCGCAGCGCCACCCGCGCGGGCAGCGCCTGCCAGGTGAAGGCGCCCAGCATCAAGCCCATGGGCAGCGCGAAGAAGCCCAGCAGCACGGCACCGATCCATTCCTCGACCAGCGGTGCGAGCACCAGCGCGGCGACGAAGCCAAGCACCACGGTGGGCAGGCTCTCCATCAGCTCCATCACCGGTTTGACCGTCGCGCGCACGCGCCGGTCCACGAATTCCGAGGTATAGATCGCCGCCCCCAGCGCGATGGGCACCGCGAAAAGCATCGCGTAGAAGGCCGCCTTGGTGGTGCCGAAGATCAGCGGCACGAGGGAGTATTTCGGCTCGGCCAGGTCGGTGCCGGCGGTCGATTGCCAGACGAAGGCCGGCGCGTCGTAGCCCTCATACCAGATGCGCCCGAAGAGCACGCCCAGCGTGACCTCGGGGTGGCGCTGGCGGTATTGCCAGGCCTCGACCTCGCCACCCTGACTGACCAGCATCACCCCGTCGGAGCGCGGAAAGATCATCGCGCTGGAATTCGTCGTCACATCACCCGAGCGGGCCAGCTCGAACAGCACCTGATCGGAGGTGGAATGATGCACCCAGACATTGCCATCGGCGTCTACTGCCGAGAACTCCTTCTGCCGCTGCGCCTCGGAGAGATCCACGACGGCTGCGGGCATCGGCACATGCGTGCGTGCACGCACGAGCTCGCGCCCGTCACTCGTGGCATCGGTGCCGGTCTGCAGTTGAAAAAGGACATTGAGCGAGCCGTCCGCGCCCCCGACGACCAGCGATTCCTCGCCCGAGAGATAGGTCATCGCGGTGACGGCCACACCATCATCCGCGACGCGCCGGCGTTCGGCCATGCGCGGGTTGTCCATGTTCCGCAGATCGTAGCGGAATACCACGCCGTCATCGGTCGACACCAGGGCCCGGTCCGCACCACCCGAGAGCAGTATCCCCGTCACCGTCTCACCAGGCGCCAGCTCGGGCGTGGGCAACTCGGTGGTCGTTGTCGTCACGGTTTCCTCGCCGGTCATCATGTTGACCTGGACGCGCGAGCGGCTGACCCGCACCGCGTTGTCTGTGTCCACCGTCGCGAAGGACAGTGTCGGGCGCTCGCGCGTGCCACCGACGCGGTAATCCACAGCGATGATCGGGCGCTCCGAGACCACCTCGGCCGCGCCCAGCTCGACCACGCTCGACAAGGTACGAAAATCGCCGGTGCCCACCTCGGTATAGACGCGGCCGTCGCGCATCCGGTCCCGTTCATCAATCTCGACAAGATCCTCTGGCAGGTTGCGGCGCGAGGTCGACACCGCTTCGAATCCCAGTCCGGCAAAGCGCACCGTGCCGTCATCGAAGCCGAAGGCAACCTGATTACGCGACAGAGTGCCCGCAACGGCGGTGACCTCGGCGCCTTCGAAATCGAATTGCTCGCGCGACACCTCCGTGCCGGTCGGCACGTGATAGGTGATCACCCGCCCCTCGGCGGCGACGGCAAGGCCCAGTGTCTGGAACTCGTCCCCGTTCACCCAGATCACGTCCTGGTCGGTGTCGAGCTGGTAGCGCGTGTTTCCCAGAAGCTCGCCACCCGCCATCAGCGGCATGACCACGCGAAACAGGAAGACCATGATGCCGATGACGGCCACGATGACCATCAGCCCGCCCACGGTGATCACCCCGCCCGCGATCCTCTCGCCCCAGATGACGGAGCGGCGGGTGTCCAGGCTGCGCTGGCGCTTGCGTTCGGCGCGGGCCTTGGCGCTGTGGCCTTGCGATGAGGTGGTATCGGTCATGGGGAATCCATGGTTTGGGCGCGCTGCATTACTGAATGAGGGACCGGCGCACAGGCTGCGCGCCGGCCTTGGCTTGCTGTTGGATCAGTCCGTCAGGCCGAAGGCGGCCAGATCCATCTCGGCCACCCTCTGGTTGACCGGGAAGAAGCCGGCGCGCAGCACGTCCTCCTGGCCCTGCTGGCTGTAGACATAACGCACGAATTCGGCGCGCAGCGGCTCCATCTCGGCGTTGGGGTCGACATTCATGTAAATGTAGAGAAAGCGCGCGATCGGGTAGGAGCCATCGGGCGCAGCATCGGTTGAGTAGCACTCACCATCATCGCCACGGACTTCAAGTGCACGCACATCCGCAGTGGCATAGCCCACGCCCGAATAGCCGATGCCGTTGACGTCCGAGGCAACGCCCTGGATCACGGTCGAGGAACCGGGCTGTTCACGCACTTCCGGGCTGTAGTCGCCGCCGAACAGGGCGACCGAGCGGAAGTAGCCATAGGTGCCCGAGGCCGAGTTGCGACCATACATGGCGATGGGGCGGTCAGCCCATTCACCGGTTGCCCCGACCTGGCCCCAGGTGGTGATCGCCTCGTCCGCGCCGCCAGCACGGGTGGACGAGAAAATTGCATCGATTTCTTGCATCGACACGCAGGTGACCGGGTTGTCGCGGTGCACGAAGACGCCGATGGCATCGATGGCGCCCCGCATGGGGATCGGCTCATAGCCGTAGCGCTCCTCGAATTCCTCGATCTCCGAGTCGCGCATCGGGCGCGACATCGGCCCGAACTGCGCGGTGCCCTCGACCAGCGCGGGTGGGGCGGTGCCCGATCCGGCCCCCTGAATCTGGATGGCGACATTCGGATAGAAATTGCGGAAGCCTTCCGACCACAGCGTCATCTGGTTGTTGAGCGTATCCGAGCCGATCGAGACGAGGTTCCCGGACACGCCGGAGGCGGCCTCGTAGGACGGCAGATTGGGGTCGACGCTCTGGGCGTTGGCAGCGGCGGCAAGAGCGCCAGCGGCAACACTGGCAGTCAGCAGGGTGGCGAGACGTGTCATGTCATCTCCTCAGGGTTATCGGTCATTGACCAGGACGGACCGGATGTCCGGCACCAATTGGCTAGCCGAGTCGTGTGACGCTTTTCCCAAGGTCCTGTAACAACTCCATGACACTGAGCCGGTCCGGACACTCCCGCTGCCTCTGACCGAGAATCACGCAAGTCATGGATCTTGCCCCGCACCCCCGCAGGCCGCAGGAGAATGCAGGGCAAAAGAGGAACCCATGTGTCGGAATCGCTTTGCCGGATCAGGCTGCCCGAAAAAGATTGCTCAACAGAGACGGCTCAGTTTGCCGAAATCCCGAGCGTGGCGCAGCCGGGGGTGTTCAGGCGGATCAGCTCCGCCGCGTCCAGGCAGGGAGAGCGTGCGCGAATGCGATGTGTCGTCGCCCGGGCGACATGCCGCTCCGTCAGGCGCGGCGATTCGTGGCGCGGGCTGTCTTGCCTGGCGGGTGGCCGCCCGTCGCGACTTCGCTCAGCCGCGCATGCGGGTGCCGTCCGGATCGAAAAGCGGTGTGGTCACGAGCCGCCCCGGCCGCCGCTCACCGAGGATTTCGATCTCGAGGTCGAGCCCATCCTCGCCCGCCCTTCCTGCGGGCAGGAATCCCAGAGCAACCGATGTGCCGGCATGGTGCGAATAACCTCCCGATGTGCAGAATCCCTGCACCGCGCCGTCGAGCCAGATCGGCTCCCATGCCACCACATCGGCGTCATCGGCCTCCACTGTGAAGGCGCAGAGCCGGCGTGCCGCGCCCTTCGCACGCTCGGCCTCTGCCGCCGTGCGGCCGATGAAGTCCACGGGCTTCTTCCAGGCGATGAAGCGGTCGAGCCCGGTCTCGCCGGGCGTGTAGTCGGGCGAATACTCCCGCCCCCAACTGCCGAAGAACCGGTCCAGCCTCAGCGACATCATCGCGCGCATGCCGAAGGGGCGCAGCCCCATCTCCTGCCCGGCGGCCCACAAGACATCCCAAAGATGGCGCTGGCTCATATGGTCGGTGAAGATCTCATATCCCAGATCGCCGGTGTAGCTCACCCGCTGGACGATGCAATCGGCCATGCCCAGCGTCATGCGCCGCACGTCGAGAAACCGGAGGGCATTTGCGCCGACATCGGTCGAGGTTACCCGCGCCAGCAGGTCGCGCGCTTTCGGCCCCGCGATCTGGAAGCCGGTGCGCGCGTCCGAGACGTTCTCGAGTGTGACGCCCTCATCCATATGCGCCTCGAACCAGCGCATGTGCCAGCCCTGCGCGCCATAGGAGGCGGTGATCTGGAATTCATCATCACCCAGCGTGCTCACGGTCAGATCGCCCATCAGCCGGCCGCGCTCATCAAGCATCGGTGTCAGGCTCAGCCGCCCCGGCGCAGGAATGCGCCCGGCCATGATCCGGTCGAGCCAGGCGCGCGCATTGGGGCCGGTGACGCGATACTTGCCGAAATTCTGCACCTCGTTGATGCCCACGCCCCCGCGCACGGCGGCCGCCTCGCGCGCCGTGGCCTCCCACGCGTTGGAGCGCCGGAAGCTCGGCGTCTCATAGCGCGGCTCATTGCCTTGGGCGAAGTAGTTGATCACCTCCAGCCCGTATTGCTGGCCCCAGACCGCGCCCATCGCATCAAAACGGTCATACATGGGCGTGGTGCGGAAGGGCCGCGCGGCGGGCAGTTCCTCGTTGGGATAGGCCACCGAAAAGCGGTTGCGATAGTTCTCGACCACCTTTGGCACGGTGTAGCCCGGCGTCGTCCAGTTGCCAAAGCGCGCCACGTCGAAGCCCGAGGGGTCGCGATCGGGCGCGCCCTCGACCATCCATTGCGCCAGCGCCAGCCCCATGCCGCCCGCCTGGCTGAACCCCGCCATCACCGCTGCGGCCGCCCAGTAGTTGCGCACCCCCGGCACCGGGCCGATCAGCGGGTTGCCGTCGGGGGCGAAGGTGAAGGGGCCGTGGATGACCGACTTGACGCCGGCGCGCTCCAGCACCGGAAAGCGGCGATAGGCGAAGGCCACCGAATCCTCGATCTTGTCGAACTGGTCGGGCAGCAGCTCGTGGCCGAACTCCCAGGGCGTGCCGTCGACGGCCCAGGCCTCGCAGGGCTGCTCATAGAAGCCGATGCACAGCCCGCGCCCCTCCTGACGCAGATAGCTCTCGCCACCCGGGTCCATCACATGCGGGAACTCTTCGCTGCGATTGTAGATTTCGGGAATGTCCGCGGTCACGAGATACTGGTGCGCCATAGGCTGTACCGGAAG
>PWLT01000009.1 GCA_003558415.1 Hyphomicrobiales bacterium | reverse complement strand
GTTCAGTTCCTCAACGGCGACCCGGACAGACCGCTTGTCGTGGGCAGCGTCTATAACGGCGACAACCCGCCCCCGTACTCATTACCGGACAACAAGACCCAGAGCGGCCTGAAATCCCGATCGACACCGAAGGGCAGCGGCGAAACCTTCAACGAACTACGATTCGAGGACAAGAAAAACGCCGAGGAGATCTATTTCCACGCCGAGAAGGATTTCCAGCGCGTTGTCGAGAATGACGACAGCGAGGATATCGGCAACGACCAGTCCATCACCGTCAAGAACAACCGTGAAAAGACCATCACCGAGGGCAACGAGACGGTCACCATCAAGCAGGGCAATCGCGATACCAAGCTGGAGACCGGCAACGATTCGCTCTCATTGTCCAAGGGCAACCGGAAGGTCACGCTCGACCAGGGCAATCATGACACGAAGATCTCCCAAGGCAATGCCAGCGTTACGTTGAACCAGGGGAATTACACGCTCAAGGCCAGCGCTGGAAACGTGAAGATCGAGGCCGCGCAGAGCATAGAATTGAAGGTGGGCTCGTCCAGCATCAAGCTCACGCCAGCGGGGATCGACATCAAGTCCGTGAAGATCGGTATCAAGGCCGACGCACGGGTTGAGGTGAAGGGCGCCATGGCCGAGGTGAACGCCAGCGGCATGCTCATCCTCAAGGGCGGCCTCACCAAGATCAACTGACGGGTCAGGATCACGGCGCATGGATTTCGAGGGGCTGAAGAAGATCAGATATGAGCGCGCCCGCGATACGGTCGGCGAGATGGAACTCGAGGCCGAAGCAACCTCGCTTCTGGCCGATGATCCGTCAACCGTGGCTTTCCTGCGTCGTTGCGTCGCCGATGATCTGTGGATCGATGCCGTCAGGGTCATGGCGCAGGCGCTTCCCCGGCGTGAAGCTGCCTGGTGGGCCTGCCTGAACGCCCGCGCTTCGCTGGATGACGATGCACCGGAGCAATCGACACGGATTCTGGAGGCTGCCGAGGCGTGGGTCTTCAAACCCTCGGACGAACTTGGCCGCAAGGCCTTCGATCTGGCCGAAGCCGCCGGCTTCGACACTGCGGAAAGCTATGCCGCGCTCGCCGTGTTCTGGGCTTGCGACAACATGGCTCCTCCCGAGACGGAAGCGGTCATCGAGCCCGATGAAACCTTAAGCGGCGTTGCCGCAGCGGCGGCCATCATTCTCGCCGTATCGAAACTGAAATCGCCACAGGAGGCGACCGCGTGGTATGAACGCGCAATGATGCAGGCGCTGGACATTGCACGGGGCGGCAGCGGGAGGCTGTGAAACCGGGCCGGCTTCGCTTGTGACGATGGCGCCCATATTCTACGCTGCACATTCACGGTTAATGCACGCTGAGGACACATTTCGACAGCACTCTATCCGACGGTATGTACGGACATGGCATGAAGCTCAAGATCATTCGCACCTCCGGCCCCGACAGCGCCGATGGCGCAGATGCACGGTTTCTGGAAACCGGGCGTATCGTGCTGGGGCGCGGGGCTGATTGTGACTGGCCGCTCCCGGACCCAGAGCGCACGCTGTCCAAGGCCCATTGCGAACTGGCGTTTCAGGGCAATGTCTATGTCCTGCGCGATACCAGCACCAACGGCGTTTTTGTCAACGGTGCCAGCAAGCCGCTGGGCCGCGGCAAGACCGTGGTCCTCAAGCATGGCGACACGTTCCGCGCAGCGGATTTCACCTTTCAGGTCGAGGTTGTGACCGGGGACGATAACGGCGAGACCCGCACCCGCCGGGTCGACCCGGGCTCGCCCATCGACCGGCTGGACGGGCTGGCCGGTACGCAGTCCGATCCGTTCGATGCCTTCGGCACAGCTCCGTCCGGTCGGGCCGATGACGGGCTGCTCGGACCGGCGGGCGACGGGATCGCCGATGATGACTGGGGCCGTGATCCGGGCTCCATGAGCGGATTCGGCGGCAGCGAGGAGTTCGGAGGCGGGGGCTTCGGCGCAGCCGATTTCCCCGATCCGCCGTCCACCGGACAACCTGCGGCCAGCATCCCCGACGATCTGGACCTGTCACCCGTCGTCCCCGCACCGGCCGATGATGCCTGGGGAGCCGCTACGGCCATGCCCTCTGGCGCCGCAACCGACGGGCGATTGGCCTCCATCGCCGCCACGCTGCTGGAAACCACGGTGCAGCTATCCCGCCTGAACGAGGATCTGGCGCGGCTGATGGATCTTCCCGCAACCGACCAGACGGCCGATCGCCTGCCCGTCACCTCGGGCGAGGGGATGATCGAACATCTGCTGTCGCTGCCCGAGGATCAGGCGGACGAGTTTCTGAAAGACCTGACCACCGCGCTCCTTAACCATGCCGAGCAGATGCGCCAGACACTTGAATGGCGCGCAGTCCATGATCAGGCCGATCAGTCGACATCCACCCCCCGCGAAGGGATACCGCCCCTTGAAGACGATCCATTTACCTGAGCCATTCCATAAGCCACATTCCGGCCCACACCGCGCGGCGATGCCGTTCGGGTTTGCTGTCCCGACCAGACCTGAGGCGGTGACGTGATGAACGCACCAACGCAGAATGATGTGCACCTGCTTGCGGCATTGGACAGGTTCCGCAGCGATTACGGCGCGCTGCGCGTGGTTCCGCGACCAATGGACCTGACCGCCGCCTTCTGGTCAGATGAAGCCGGGCGCCATGTCGCGCCGCGCGCTTATGGCGATCTGCCGGCCGCGCGGGTGATGGGATATGCGACTTTCGGCGCGGCGCTGATCTCGAAGTTCGAGAAGGACATCAATGGCCGCGTCATCCGCGACGACGGCATCCCCCGCATACGTGATTTTTCGACCGAGCAGATCGTGATGGCCTGCCTGTGTGTGCATGACATGCGCAATACATCGCTGTTTGAAATCGCGGACGCGCTGGAGGGTACCCATCGCATACAGGGCTATCGCCGATGGCATCTGAGAAAGTTGACAGGTGCCATCCGCCAGCATCACCCGGAGTTTTCGCCTGAAGCTGACAGCGTGTTCCTGTTCGCCGGGGCGCCGGAAAAGCTGCAGGCACGGATCGCACTGAACGCATTCTGGCTGGAGCAGGTGGCACGGATGGGCAGCGCCTGCGCCGATCACTGCAGCGCGCATGAGGCGGTAATGATGCAGGCGGTCTTCCCCGAGATGGTGCTGGCCGGCGATCCGGATAGCCTGCGCCGCCACAGCTACATGTGGGACCGCCCGCTTTGGGAGCCGCTGAGTGCCCTGTTCCTCGCCCGCAAGGTCACCGCCCGTCTGACGCTCTTGCAGCAAGAACCCGGCAGGATCTGAAGCGCCAGCGCACCCGCCGGGGACGGCCTCTCCCGCTCCCGGGCCGGCGGATATGCACTTCGAGCGACAGTACCTATTGGTCAGTCGCTGTCAGCAGGCCGCTGGATCGAGTCATATATTTCGTCGCTGGCAAGGAGCAGATCGACCGGCGGGTCGAAACCGATACGCTCGGCCGCCGCCAGGTTGAGCGCGATCTTGGGTGGCGAACTCCAGCCCTGCTCCAGATCGCGCGGCAGCGCCCCGTTGAAGATACGCGCGATGGTCTCGGCATGGAACATCCCGACAAACGAGAAATCCGCCTGTGCGATACTCATCAGCACGCCACGCTGCACCTCGCTTGAGCCCAGCATGGAGAAGGTCGGCACCAGATTATGATTGATCACGTCCATGATCGGGCCAATTGACTGGCCGGTAATTCCGCGATGCACAGTGATATAGATGGCGTCTACCTGATCGGCGATCTCGGAATAGCAGTCGATGACATTGCCCTCCACCTCATCCTGCGGCAGACCGGAATAGGGGGCGTTGCACGAAACGATCTCGAAGCCGCGCTCCGCGGCCACCTCCTCGACAGCATCGACCCCGCCATAGGTACGCCCTTCACGGGTGTCGGAATAGACAATGCCCAGACGCTGAAATCCGATGATGTCGTGGAACAGCCGGACCTGAAGCTGGTATCGTTCCGGCTCCACCCTTGCATGCAAATGGTCCATGCCGCTGTCTTCGGCGCTGTCGATGATACCGGCACCGATGGGATCGCTGGTGGACCCGACGATGACCGGCACGTCCAGCCCCTCGATGCGCAGATCCTGGCCGGCCCAGGTGCCCATGGCGATCACAAGGTCGATATCCCCCTGCTCGGTCAGCCGCTCCACGATCGCATCGCGGGTTACCGGGCGTTCCTCACTGTCGAAATCTCCTGCTGTGTAATAGGCATCGGGGACGAATTCGATGTAATCGCTTTGCAGATTGTCGGAGAACCAGCGCCAGAATTCGCCCGGCTCGCTGCCCTGCTCCTCGGGCAGGTCCGCCGGCTCGATCCAGCCAAGCTCCATGAGCCCACGAACGGTGGCCTTGGTGATGGTCTCGTAATCGACATACTGGCCGCCTTCCAGATATCCCAGCCGCCAGCGCTCTCCGTCATCGTTCAACCGCGGGGAGGTGGGATAGTCGGCATCCGCCGCGGCGACCTGCACCCCCAGCGCCGCGACAAGAAGGGCCGCAACCAGCAAGGCCGGCCAACGGCGCAAGAAGGCAATTCCCGTCATCTTCGGTTCTCCATGATTGTGCAGCATCGCGCCATGACATCATACATCCTTCGCCGCCTGTGGCGAAACATTCTGCCATGTCAGGCACAACAGCGTGATATCGTCCGATTGAGTGGCATCGCCGGAATGGCGATTCACGTCCTCGACCACGGTGACGACCATTTGCTCGGCGCTCTCGCCGCGCAACTGTCCGCACAGCGCGAGCAGCCTGTCGTTGCCGTATTCCTCATTCGCCGGGTTCATCGCTTCGGTGATGCCGTCGGTAAAGACAACCAGCGTGTCCCCCGGGTCGAGCTGCAAGCTGAGGTGCCGGTAGCTCACACCCTCGATCGCACCGCCGGGCGGGCCGCTGATCTCGCGGATGAAGCTGGGATCCTTGCCATCGGCGGGCACCAGGATCGGCGGGTTCTGCCCGGCATTGACGTATTCGACCCGGCCGGTGCGAATGTCCAGAATGCCGATGAGCAAGGTCACGAACATGGCGCTGGGGTTGTCGGCGCTCAGATCGTTGTTGACCCGCTCCATCATCGTCGCGGGGTCGGCATCCTGCCCGCTGGCCGATTTCACCAGCGTCTTGGTGATGGCCATGAACAGCGCCGATGGCACACCCTTGTCGGCAACGTCGCCAACGGTAAACAGCAGCCGGTGCTCATCGAGAAAATAGAAATCGAAGAGATCGCCGCCCACATGCCGCGCCGGGTAGAGCGCGGCGTGCAGGTCGATCTGCGGACAGTCAGGGAAAGGCGGGAAGATCTTCGGCAACAAACCGCGCTGAATTTCCTGCGCGATGTTCAGTTCGCTCTCGATACGCTCCTTCTCGCGCGTGGTATTCAGAAGCGCCTGGATGTTATCGCGCAACTCGCCTTCCATGAATCCGAAGGCCCGCGCCAGCCCGCCCACCTCGGATCGCGCGCGCGCGAGCCTGTTCAGGGCGTCGGAGCCTTCGCCCGCTGTGGTGAAATCCTGCGTCGGCAATCGCCTGGCATAGGCGGCAAGGCGCTGCAGCGGCCCAGTGATCTTGTAGGCGAAGAACCACGCCAGCAGAAGCGAGGCGCCCAGCACCATGGCGAAGATCAGCACCTGCCGCTGCACCAGCGCGCGTGCGGGGGCCGAGATCTCGTCCGTAGGCACAGTGCTGGCGACATACCACCCCAGCGGTCGGAAATAGCTGACATAGGCTTCCATTTCCAGTGGCCCGCCGCGCAGTTGCGCGGTGTAATGAACCGCCTCGCCATCGCCGCTCTGACCGGCATCGCGGAACATTTCCATGATCGGCTGGCCGGTTTGCTCATCGCTTTGTCCAACCATTGCCGACGCCCAGTCGGCCGGGGAGGTGACAGTCTGCAGATCCCTGTCAAAGATGAACACGAAGCCGGTTTCGACAACCTGCACCTGACCGACCGACTCGGCGAGCACCTCGATCGTGGCCTCGACCCCCGTTTCCACATAGCGTTCCACATCTCCGATCCGATCGGAGATGCCGATATAGAGATCGAACTCCGGCACATCGATGAAATACGCAAAGCGCCGGCCATCATCCACACCGGCAGGCACGACCTCGTCTTCATAGATCACATAGGCATAGCCGAAATTGGTGATGCCCTCTTCGGTGGCTTCCAGAATGCTCCGGCCCTTCAGATCCGGCAGCGCACCCAGGTTGCGCCCGACCAATTCCCGGTCGCGATGGGCGATCAGGTGGCCTTCACGGGTCATGGCGAATGCGTCGGCCGAGCCCCCCAGATCCATCCGCGAGGCCCATTCCAGCGCCAGCGACTGCGCCTCGAGCTGGCTGGCATATCCGCGCTCGACCAGACGCTCATAAGCCTGGAAGGTGGCCGTGATCACATTTCCCATCTGCTCCAGCGTGCTGCGCCGCTCCGCGACGATGCGAACCTTCTCCATGAGCAATTCACGATAGCGGTTGGAGACCTGCAATTCGATCAGGTTCAGCACATTGCGGGCGGCGCGGTTCTCGGCATCGATCAGCGCCTGCTCCATCTGCTGCTGAGTGGACACCATGATGATGCCGCCCGCACCCAGCAGGATGACGAAGATGCCAAGAAAGAGCTGAAACCGGAGCGATCGGAACATGCGCTCAACCACCTATCCCCTGCGACGCGCTCACGCCTGCGCCCTTGACTGGGCCTCGCTGCGGCTGTCCGCAATCTCGAAGATCGCCGAGAAGCCGCTGATATCGAACACCTCGCGGATATTGGGCGACAGACCGCACAACAACAGCCGCTGCCCCTGCGCCTTGGTGCGTTTCGCCGCCATGAGCAACACCCGCAACCCGGCGCTGCTCATGTAGTCCAGCTGTTCCAGATCGATGACCACCGCATCGGGCGCCTCTGCAAAGACGGTCTCCATCTGCTCCTCGAACAGGGCGGAGGTTGAACTGTCGATGCGGCCGGCCACACCGACGACCGCCAGTGAGCCGCTGCGTTCCAGTGTGAATCTGAGGTTGTCGGACACTTGCCTTACCTTTCATTGATAATGCTTTCGGCCCGCGGGGCCTTCAGGTTTGCCGGTCATCAGCCAGTCGTTTGCGCATGCGGACCCGGTTTAGACCTTCCGTCCTTTCATAGGTGACTTCATCCATGAATTCGCGCACGAAATGCACCCCCAGCCCGCCGATGGCCCGCTCGTCAACCGCAAGCGTGGTATCGGGTTCGGGCACCGAAAGCGGGTCAAAGGGCTTGCCGCTGTCCTCGATCATCGCCAGAATATCCCGCTCCCTGAGTTCCAGCGTCACCCGCACGGCATCGGGGCGGTCGATTCCCGGCTCGAACCCATAGGAAATGGCATTGGTCGCCAGTTCGTCGAGCGCAATTGTCAGATGCATGCAGGCGCGCTGCGGCAAGCGATGCCTGTCGAAAAACCCCTCCACCGCCTGACCGATACGCGGAATCTCGTCCAGCGTATTGCGCAAGGTCAGTGTCAGCGCCTGCGTCATTGGCCGCCCCAATCACCTTTGCCGGCGGCCCATGCCGGATTGGAACAAGCCGCACCTTTATGCCGCCTGGTCTCGGGCACGCCCGTCGCACAAGTGAAGAATACGCGCTGTAAGCGTGCCTTCAACCAAAACTTGTCCCGACTTCGATATGTCTG
>PWLT01000443.1 GCA_003558415.1 Hyphomicrobiales bacterium | reverse complement strand
GGCCGGGTTGCAGCCACCAATGCCAGAAAACCGCCACCGAGACGAGCCAGGCCAGCGTTATCGCGCGGTAGACCCGTCGCCGCCGCGGAGGGATGGCGGAAACGAGGCGCGGGCGCCCGGCAGCAAACCAGTGCAGATACGGGCGGACGCGTTCAGTCTGTGGCATCCGGCTGCTTCGGAACGAACCGGCGCCGGGCATCGGCGATCATCCGGTCGAGCGCGGCACGACCCGTGCGGAAGTCGAGAACCTCGGCAGCGCGGGTTGCGTCATGACACGGCTTCGGCGGGCAGCGGCACCAGCCCGAAGGCGTCGTCACCCACCGCGGCGAAATGGGCAATCGTGTCCGCGAGACCGGTCGCCAGGTCGATACGGGGCGCCCAGCCCAGCAGGGATTGCGCGCGGGTAATGTCGGGGCAGCGTTGCCGCGGATCATCGACCGGAAGCGGGCAATGCACGATGTGCGAGCGCGAGCCGGTCATCGCCAGAACCTGCGCGGCGAGATCGGCGACCGTGAACTCGCCGGGATTGCCGAGATTGACCGGCGCCGGATGCGTCATGTCGGCCTCCATCAGCGCGATGAGCCCGGCGACCATGTCCCCGACATGGCAGAAGGACCGCGTCTGCTGGCCATCACCGTAGATCGTGATCGGATCACCGCGCAGCGCCTGAGTGATGAAGTTCGACACGACGCGGCCGTCATCGGGCGCCATGCGCGGCCCGTAGGTGTTGAAGATCCGCGCGACGCGCACCGCAACCCCGTGACGGGCGGCGTAGTCGTGAAACAGCGTCTCGGCGGCGCGCTTGCCCTCGTCGTAGCAGGCGCGCGGCCCCCAGCAATTGACCGATCCGGCATAGTCCTCGGATTGCGGGCTGATCGCCGGGTCGCCATAGACCTCGGATGTCGAGGCCTGGAGGATGCGCGCCCCGGTGCAGCGCGCAAGCTCGAGCAGGTTCAGCGCGCCGATGACCGAGCTGCGCAGCGTGTGTACGGGGTCGATCTGGTACTTCGGCGGCGAGGCCGGGCAGGCGAGGTTGTAGATGCGCCAGACCGGCGCGTCGATCAGCGGCAACTCGATGACATCGGCGCGCTGGAAACGGAACCTCCGATCACGCATCAGATGCGCGATGTTCTCCATCCTGCCGGTCACGAGGCTGTCGATGCAGAGGACGCCATGTCCCTTGTCCAGCAGGGCCTCGCAGAGATGCGAGCCGATGAAGCCCGCGCCGCCCGCGACGACCGCGATGCCTGATCCCGAAAACTGTCTGGCGGAGAGCTCCCCGCGTGGCACACCATCAAGCGAATACATGCACTGGATCCAAGGAGGTTTTACTGTTGGAATATCAACATCCATTACAATATGTCACGCATTTGCAGAAGAGTTTTCGGGATTTATAGTAAATTTTTAGTCTGTGCGCACATTTTGTGCGTGTGACGCATTTCAGCCATAGTCAATGGTGGGTCAGGCCATGTATTGATATTGATCCGGCGGGACGCGTGCCCGGACGCGTGCTGCGCACCGGCCGGCTCCGGATCGACCTGCATCGCCCGCTGAAGCGCCGAGAGCGGTTGCGGTTCGAGTCAGCCGTTCCGGGGATGCGTCTCGGATTGAGCGTGTGGCGTCCGCCATCGCGGCTTGGCGCACGGCCGACCGGCGTATACGCCGCGACCTACCGGTCGCTGACTGCGGGCCCGATCCACCAGATGCCGGGACTGAACACCTAGCAGCGTGCCGAAGATGTCGGGATCCGCTTTCGCCAACATCGCGTCGAGCGACTGTTCGAGCGCCAGCTGTCGCAGGAAGGCGGGTCGCATTCGAGCGACTTCAACAATTGCCGCCACTCTACCGTTCGCGGTTCCGGCCGCCCGAAGGTCCGGGCGGCCATCTCAGCCTGTTCCGAGCTTGCCGCGCCTCAGCGGCAGGGCCGCACGCGATAGGTGCCGTCGCCGACGGCGTAGGCGCATTCGTTGGTCCGCTGGTTGCGCGCGACCAGTGCGCCGGCGGTCGCCCCGGCCATCACCGCGAGGATCGTCCAGTTCGGATCGGCGCGCAGGAAGTCGGCCGTCACCAGGCCGACAGCGGCGCCGGCGAGACCGCCAACCACCGTGCGCTCCGTCTGGGTCATCTGGTCACAGCCCGCCAGCGCCATCGCTGTCACGAACACACCAGCTGCGAGTCCCTTGGTCATGGAATTCTCCTCATACATTGGCGCTTAATGGCGAACTCTCTCCGCGCGAACAGGTTCCCTGATTGCCGCTTCAGGTGCAAGTCGACACTCGGATGCGCTTGTCGCGCCTGCGCAAGAAGCCGCGCACCACCTCAAAGACTGAGCGCGCATCCACCTGAACTGGCCCTTTTGACCGGACATGTGCGATGTATATGGACCCCGCCTGATTGCAACGACTTGGCTGGCTGGATCAGCTCGCGGCGCGCCACATCCGAAACCGTCCCTGCCCCGTCACCTCGCGGATCAGACCTTGTTCCTCCATCCACGCGAGGTTGCGCTGAACGGCCGCACGGCTTGCACCTGTCAGGGCCTCGGCCATAGGGGCCGAGAGCAGCGGCCACTCGGTCAGCACGAGGCGGAGGGCTGGCGGTGTTTTCCCCGACAGCGGAGTCATCACGGCTTCCGCCCGCGCCAACCATGCCTCAATATCGTCCAGGTGGCGCATCGCGGTCAGGCAAGCGTTCTCCATACCGGCGAGCCACCGGACCAGTCGCTCGGTCGGCGCGCCAGCGGCGCGCAACCCCCCTCCCCCACCCATGGCCAGCGGCGCGAAGACGGCCCCCTTGCCCTCGCTTGCGGCGATCCGCGCCGCAGTGACGGCTGCTTCCATCCGGTCGGCTTGCTGGCCAAGACCCGCGACACTCCAGAGGTGGAAACCCATGCCAGCGCGGGAGATCGGGTGCAGGTCACGCGCGGCCGTCATCAGATCCAACCACCCGCCCGCGCGGTCGGCGAAAGGCTCGGCCTCATCTCCCATGTTCTCGGGATCGCGGCGGTTGAGGAAGACTGCGAGACTCGCCTCGGGTCCCGGACCACCCGTCAATCGCCGCACGGCCCATCCGACACGCGAGAGCGCCGCGGTATCCTCCTGTACGCCCGACAGACGCATGGACATCCAGAGGGCCAGGCGATCCGGGCCGACCCTGTCGCCCGCAAACCAGCTAAGGTCTGCAGCCTCGATCAGCGCAAGCCGGCGCCGCCATCCCTCCGGGCCACGGCGCAGCCGATCATCCAGTGCGCCGAGCCGTCCCGCCACCCGTGCCAAGCGGGCCGCGCACCCCGCCTCGGCCAGAACCCAGTCTGCAATGACCGAGGTTTCGCCTGGTTCCGCCCGAGGGCCAGGCGGCAGACAGTCCAGCTCCTCCTCCATCGGGCCGGGCAGGGACCACAGGGCGTCCTCGGACATCTGTTCGGCTCCCTCAGGATTGCCGGGGTGATCGTCAAGATCATCATACAGTACAGGGCGTTTCAGCTTCATATGTGCAAAATACTGGTATTCTGCAAATTACCCAAGGGTTTTTGCCGAAGGTGATAGCGCCACTTGTATAGCACGCGCGCGCGATGGTCGGTGAGCGCTCTCTGGTCGCACTCGCTGTGTAGAAACCAAGGGGTTTCAACCGAACAACGCCACAGGACACGCCCTTGCATTCACTTTCAAACGGTCGTTTAGTGGCGCTATATGAAACTGCGAACGGCCTGTTTTGATGCTCCTGATCGGCTACGCGCGCGTCTCGACCGAGGATCAGACCCCCCTACCCCAGTCGCAGGCCCTGAAATCCGCGGGCTGCGTCGAGATCCATGAGGAGCAGGCTTCGGGCGGGAACCGCGCGCGGCCGGTGCTGGCGCGGGTGCTGGAGCGGATCGGCAAGGGTGACACGCTGGTCGTCGTGCGCATTGACCGGCTGGCGCGGTCGCTGTCGCACCTGCTGGAGGTGATCGAGCGGCTGGAGGCGAAGGGCGCCTTCTTCCGCTCGCTGATGGACCCGATCGATACGTCCTCGCCGCAGGGCAAGTTCACCTTGCAAGTTCTCGGCGCCGCTGCCGAGTTCGAGCGCGCCCTGATCCGGGAACGCACCAAGGCGGGGCTGGCCTCGGCGCGCACCAAGGGGCGGATCGGCGGGAACCCGGGCCTGCGCGCCCGCGACCCTGCGGCGCTGCGCAAGGTGCGGTTGGCGCGGCAGGACGGCTACATGGAACGGCTGAACGAGACGGCGCAGGACTGGGTGCCCCATGTGCGCCGCCTGCGACCCGACATGGCCTGGGAAGACGTGCTGCACATCGTCAACGGCCCCCTGCCCCGCGAGCGACAGTGGACACAAAGCCGCCTGCTGCGCGCCGTCAACGCCTATGTCCGCGACGGCTTCCTGCCCAAGACTGTGCTGGCCCGAGCCGGCCGCCGCGAGACGGACGACCGTCTGCCCGCCATCGTCGCCGCCATCAAGGGCGCGGATCCCGACATCACGCTTCAGGCGATCTGCACCCGCCTGGAAGCGATGCGAGAGCGCACACCCCGCGGGCGGACAAGCTGGCAGCCGTCATCCGTGAAGATGCTCCTAGAGCGGGCTGAGAGGCTGGGGCTGCTTGAGTAGTCGAACTACCTTGCAAATCCTCCACGACATGGAAGGATTACAAGGCTGTGGCCAGCGCTATGCGCAGAAGCTGTCCGCTCATGCAAAGGGGTTGACGATGCGAAGCTGGCCTTCCACCAGCAGGCCATCTTGCATGTCCTCGCTCCATAGCGTGGTACACCCGGCAACCAAAGCGCTCGCCACGATCATCGCATCGTAGACTGAGAAGCCGTAACGTTCCGCCAAGGCGCGACCGACGTCATGGGTCTGAAGGGTCAGGTCTTCGACGGGACACAAGGCGCGCACGCCCTCAAGAAACGCCCCTGCTTCCTCCCAGCTGAGGCCGGCTTTGCGGCAGCAGTTTACCAGCGTCTCGTTCAGCACCTGAACGCTGATCCGGGGCCCCTGCCCCAGGATGGTCTCGGCCCGATCGGCCTTCGGGCCGTCGTCGAGCAGGTAAAGGACGACATTCGTGTCCGCGAACTCAGCGCTCATGCGCGTCGTCGCGGCTCAGCCGTTCTGTAGCAGGCAGCTTGCCCCGGAAGTGGCGCAGACCCATCAGCACCTCGTCCGCACGGGCAAGACGACGGACCCTGATCTGGCCGTCGTCCTTGATCAGGTCGATCTGATCGCCTTCCTTGAGTCCAAGCTCCCGGACAAGCTCAGCGGGCAAGCGGACGGCCAGCGAGTTGCCCCATTTTGCGACCTGCATCGTGACCTCCTGGGTGGATATACGTCCTTCTATGTATATCAGACTGGTTGCATGGACAAGCCCGCCCTCGCACCCAAGCGACTCTTGTGCGTCACGAAGCGGCTGACACCAGATTTAGAAAGTGCTTGCACGAATCTGGCTCCTCCGGCAATAGTCACGGAAAAGGGCGACTAAACGCCAAAATCCGTGAACACGCACGCGGGCGCGAGGGCAGATGAGCAAAACCGATACACATGAAGACCTGAACGCCGTGATCCGTCAGCACTCCGAGTTGCTGGCGGCGCAACTGCATTCGCAGCGTGAGAGCCTGTTTCCGCCGGATGCGTCCAAGACTATGCGCAAATTCACCTCTGGGGAAGCTGCATCTCTGTTGGGCGTCAACGACTCATACCTCAGAAAGCTCCACTTGGATGGCAAGGGGCCATCGCCAGAAGTCTCATCGGGGAACCGGCGGCACTACTCGGCTGACGACATCCATAACCTGCGGGTTCTGCTAGAGAAAACCGCTCGCAAACCCGGAGACTACTTGCCTGGTCGACGCGCAGGCGATCATCTGCAGATCATCGGCGTGATGAACTTCAAGGGTGGGTCCGGAAAGACGACCTCCTCGGCGCATCTCGCTCAACGGTTGGCTCTCAAGGGGTACCGTGTCCTGGCGATCGACCTTGATCCGCAGGCCTCGCTGACGGCCCTACATGGGGTTCAGCCTGAGTTCGACTTGGTGAATGGTGGCACGTTCTACGATGCGATCCGTTATGAAGACCCGGTTCCGATCGCAGAGGTTATTCGAAAGACCTACATCCCGAATCTCGACCTGATTCCCGGCAACCTTGAACTCATGGAGTTCGAGCACGAGACACCGCGGGCACTTTCTCGCGGCAACGCGGGATTGTTCTTCTTTCGCGTGAAGGAGGCGCTGGCGCAGGTCGATGAGCGTTACGACGTGGTCGTGATCGACTGCCCGCCACAGCTTGGCTTTCTGACCATGTCCGCGCTGTCTGCCGCGACGGGAGTCCTCGTGACGATCCATCCGGAAATGCTCGACGTGATGTCGATGAGCCAGTTCCTCAGAATGACCGCTGACCTGATGGACGTCATCGCCGACAGTGGGGCCGACATGTCGCATGACTGGATGCGCTATCTCTTGACCCGCTACGAGCCGACGGACGCGCCACAGAACCGTATCGTCGCCTTCCTGAGGACGATGTATGGCGACAAGGTCCTGAACGCTCCGATGCTCAAGTCGACGGCCATCTCGGATGCCGGTCTGACTAAGCAGACCCTGTACGAGGTCGAACGGAGCGCCTTCACTCGGACGACCTATGACCGGGCAATCGAAAGCCTGAATGCTGTCAACGACGAGATTACCCAGCTCATCCAGAAGACTTGGGGGCGCTGATGACCGACAGCAAGAAGAAGCGCATGTCCATGCTCGACAGTCTCGCAGCGGCGGGCACACCCCCTGCCCCGGGCAGCATGATGTCAAGTAATCGGGCGCTGCGCTCGGCGCGCGATGCTGTGGATGCTCACCATGTCTGGGAACTCGATCCGGTCGAGATCCAGGACGAGAGGTATTCGGATCGCCTCGACCCCAAGGATGTGCATGATCTGCGCGCGTCGATCGAGCAGAACGGCCAGACCGTCCCCATTCTTGTAAGGCGCCACCCGACCGAGACCAATCGCTATCTCCTCGTCTATGGACGCCGCCGTCTCGAGGCCATTCGTGCCTCCGACAAGGTCAAGAAGGTGCGAACGCTTATCGCGAACCTGGACGATACAGCCGCGCTGCGCGCCCAGGTTTCCGAAAACACTGGAAGGCGCGACCTGAGCTACATCGAACGCGCCCTCTTCGCGCAGGAGCTTCTCGACAGCGGCTTTGGTTCGCAGGCTCAGATTGCCGAAGTGCTGAATGCGACCCGTTCTGCGGTGTCGATGTCGATCTCGGTTGCCAAGGCGATCGGGACTGCCTTGGCCCAAGCGATCGGACCGGCTCACGGCATCGGGCGCCCCAGATGGGAATCGCTGGCAAAGGAACTCTCCGATGCCGGCATGGGTATGGAGGAGCTTTGCCGGGTTGCGAGTGATGCCCGTGGCAAAGCGGCTGCACGCGAACAGGCCGAAGAGGAGCCCCAGGTTGATCCTTCGGTCGCGGCGTTTGAAGCCATTGTTCGCCATGTGAAAAAGACCAATGGTCCTTCTCTTGGCAAGAAGCCGAGACCGAAAGCGACGCCCCTTCTGATCGATGGCGCGCCTGCGGGCGCCATTAAGAGGTCAGCCCGGGCGCTCAGGCTGGATCTTACGGATGTGGACGATGCCTTTGCGCAGTGGCTCGACGCCCGTGCGCAGGACGTCCTCGATGAGCTTCATGATCGCTGGAGACGCGAGACATGATGAGAGGCAGAGCAGCAACAAAAAGGAGGCACGGTACAGGCT
>PWLT01000477.1 GCA_003558415.1 Hyphomicrobiales bacterium | reverse complement strand
GATGCTGGCGCGGTTGCCGGCGGCAAAGTCGGTGAGCCCGCCCACCGCGATCATCACGTCCAGCGCGGTCATGTTCTCCCGGAAGGGGATCGCCTGCGGGTTGGCGGCCTGGCCGATGACTCGGACCTGCTGGCTGTACGGGCCGACCACATTGCTGACGATCACCGTGACGACCGGATCCCGCACGAAGGCGGAGAGGACCTGCTCCATGTCCCGGGCGAGCTGAGTCGGGGTTCTGCCGGCGGCGACCACGTCTTCGGCAAGCGGCGTGTTGATCCGGCCGTCGGGTCGAACGGGCACGGTGACGGAAAGGTCGGGCTGTTGCCAAACAAACACGTTGATCTGATCGCCCGGGCCGATCACGTAATCGGGGGCCTGTACCGCGGGGCCGGCGGGTAGGGCAGGGAAGCTCGGTGCGGTGGTGCAGGCCGGCAACAGCAGGACTGCACCGGCGAGCAGCGCGAACGCTGCGGATACTCGAGTGGTCACACGATGGATCGCTTTCACTGCCGTTCCTCCCTACCGGATACGGGTTCTGTCGTCTTTGGATGCTGAAGCTGACGCGAAGGTTATCGCATTCAGCGCTGATTTTCCCAGAGTTTGAATACGTGGAGGCGCCTTCGGCGCGCGCCGCTATGCCGCCCGCGTGAAATGGAACGCGGACGAGGCCGCATCGCTTGACGCAACGGTTCGCCAGCCCGAGACTGCCTGATGAATGTGCGTCAGCATGGTTTTTGCAACGGGCTGGCCCAACAGAGACTCCGCCGATATGTATGAAGGTTTTTATGGGCTGAAGGTGGATCCATTCCGCCTCAGTGCCGACCACCGGTTCTGTTACCCCCACCGCAGTTACGCGCGGGCCAAGGCCTACGTGCAGTATGCGCTTTATCGTGCCGAGGGGTTCGTGCTGGTCACCGGGCGGCCCGGTACGGGGAAGACGACGCTGGTGAACGATCTTCTGGCGACGCTTCCGAACAAGGAGGTGGTAGCCGGCACCCTGGTCAGCACGCAGCTGGAGGCCGAGGATCTGCTGCTGATGGCCGGGCACGCCTTCGGGCTCGAGTTCGACTCGCCGCAGAAGGCGCTGGTGTTGCAGCAGTTGATCGAATACTTCAACGAGCAGCACCGGAAGGGGGTGCGCACGCTGCTGATCATCGACGAGGCGCAGGACCTCGCGCCCTCCGCGCTGGAAGAGCTGCGCCTGCTGACGAACCTGCAGTACCAGGGGGCGCCGCTCTTACAGATCGCGCTGCTCGGCCAGGATGCGCTGCGAGACATCGTGCGCACGCCGGAGATGGAGCAGGTGCACCAGCGGCTGATCGCGTCGTGGCAGCTGGAGCCGCTGACCCCGGAGGAGACCGTGGGCTACGTCCGCCATCGGCTCGAGCACGCCGGGTGGACGGGCGATCCGGCATTCGAGCCCGGCGTGCTGGAGATCGTGTACCGGTTCAGCAAGGGCGTGCCGCGGCGTATCAACCTGATTTGCAGCCGGCTGTTGCTGCACGGCTTCGTCGGGGAACTGCACACGATCAGCGTGGAAGATGCCGAGACGGTGATGCGGGATCTCCACCGGGAGGAGTTGGCGCTGCCGGATTACAAGGCGGAAGCTGCGGCGGCGGCCCCAGGGGCAGCCGGCAAGGGGCGTGCCGCCCGCGCGGCACCGCCGGACGACGAGGTCTGGAAGGGCATCGATGTGGGGCTGCTCGGGCCGGATCTGGCCGCCGACGCGGAGCGGGCAGCACCCAACGCAGCCGGGCGGGTTGCGGAGGCTGAGGCGACACAGGCTGCGGCACCGCCGGCCACCAGCCCTGCGCGCCGGGCTCGGGAGGCCGAGCCGACACGAACTGCGGCACCGCCGATTCCGGCCGCTCGCGACATGGATGCCGAGCCGGAAATGGCTGTGGCAGCGCCCCCGTCCCTCAGGGCGTCTCGCGATCCGGAAAACCGGGCACCGCAGCGTGCCGCCCCCGCGGGTGTCGCGGGTAGCCGCCGGGTGCAGATATCTGATCTCATTGTGCCCCAGGCTGCGGCCCCGGCGAACTTTCGCCCGGAACGGGAGCGCGGCCGGGATGATGAGCCGAAGCATTACCATCCGAGGCCCGGCTGGGGCAATGCGATCCCGACGCGGTCCTGGCTTTGGACTTTGATCGGCGTTCTCGCGGTTCTCTGGCTGGTGTTGTTGGCTGTTTTCGTGATACGCGGCGCCGGCGAGGCGCCAGCAACCGCCGATTTGGAGTTGCCTTGGAGCGAAGCCGGTGAGACGGCGAGGGTGCCTGCGTTGCCGCGCGAAGCGGCGCTGGTGCCAGATGACCGGGTGGCTGCATTGGGCCCTCGGTTCGAGCCTGATGTGGACGGCCCGCCCGCGGACAGGTCGCCGCCGGAGGCGGTCGCCGTGGTGCCGGAGCCACCGGCCCCGGCTGCAGCGGTTGGGCCGGAGTCCGTCGCGCAGGAGGTCCCGCCCCTGGTCGGCAAGGTGCTGTTTCGGGTTAACAGTACCAACGTCGAACCCGAGTTCGAGCCACTGCTCGACCAGTTGGCCGCCGCGCTGCTCGAGTCCGAGAGGGCCCGTGCCGAAGTCATCGGTTTTACAGACCGCTTCGGGCCGTTGGAGCTCAACATGTCGCTGTCGCGCCAGCGCGCCCGCTCGGTCGCGAACCGGCTCATTATGCGTGGGGTGGATTCCGAGCGGCTGCTGGTCGAGGGGCAGGGCCCTCGCGAAGCCGCGCCCGGCGAGGGGCTGACCCGGGACGAGGAACGCGCGGTGGTGGTGACCGTCTACCGATAGGCAAACGCTGGTCAACTCCGTTGCCCTTGCGGGCGACGCGCGGTAATCCACACGAGGGACATTAGCGCCTTGTGGATCGTCACGTCGTTGCGACCCTCGCGACGCCGGTTGATTCACCTCTCCCCGGGGCCAAACGGCCTGATGTGTCTGGACGTATTGCCGCACGTCGGGTCGGGCTTGCATAATGCTGCCAACGAGTTGCGTGTTGGTGTCTCGACCGCCCCGGCCCAAAGGAATGCTGATGGACGCGGACAGACTGTCCCAAGAGCTGGTCGACTTCTGGTTTTCCGTGATTTCGGAGGCTGGATGGGAGCACCGCGCCAGCATCCTGAAGGAAATTCACGCTCAGCTGCGCGCGGACATGGCGACACGGGCCGAGTACGAGGCTGTCGCCCCCCTCTTTGTGGCCGCGTTGATCGAGCGGCTGGGTGAGCCGCCGGTGGCCAACCGGACACAGGCCGAGATCTATGCGACGTCGGCTTTCGGACGTCACCGAGAGGCGGCAAGGGTTTGGTCGGAAAATGCGGGTACGGACACGCGGTCTGGTGCGACTGCAGCCGACGGGGATCGCCGGCGCTTTCCTCGTGAAGCCATCGACGCCATCAGCGAGGTCTGGTTGGCGGGGCGGCGTTCGCCCTGCCAGTTGGTCGATCTCTCGCTTGGCGGCGCGCGCGTGATGTTGTGGGAGCCGGCACCCGTTCCGGGAACAGAAGTGCGGCTTGCATTGCCCAATGCGGGAATCCGGGACGCGACCGTCGCATTCCGGAACGACGTCGCGATGGGTCTCCGGTTTGCGGACCAGCCGGCCGCCTGAGCGATTTCTCGCCGGTAACGAGTTAGCGCGAAACGCCCCGGCGCTCAGGCCTGGGAGGATGTCAAGCCAACCCCTGCTCTCCCGCGCGCCGTTTCATGATGCCGACGATCTCGACCAGCCGGCGAGCTGCGTGCATCGCGAGTTCGAGGCGTTCGCGGCGCTCCTCGGGGGATTCGGGGTACTCGTGCGTGAATTCGTTGCGGATGCGGCGCAACTCGGTCCATTCCTCTGCGGACGGAAGCCAGCGCAGTTGTTCGAGGCGGTTGAGGCGGTCCAGCATGGGCATGGGGCCAATGTCTTCCCCGAGCGCTCGGAGCGCAGCGGGTATCAACCGTTGGCCCATGTCGTCCTGGAGGCGGGTGTAGCGATAGGCGAACTGGTCGAGCAGGCGGCGATCCGCCTTGGACAGATGGTCCAGGTCCGCAGCGGCCCAACGGCGCCGGTCCATGTCGGCCAACGCATCCCCGAGTGCGGCCTCGTGGGCGCGGCACAGATCCAGCGCATGGTGCAGCGCCGCCTTCTCGGTCTCGAGGGTCACAGGCTGACCCCGGTTTCCCGGGCGACCCGAACGATGGGGCGAGTGTCATGCGGTTGCTCGATCACCACGTCGATCTTGCGCTCACCCAGAGCTTCCTCCAGCAGCGCGAGAAATCGCAATTTCCGCCGCAACAGGTGGTCCTGGTGCGCCGGTCGAACCAGCAGGTCGATGTCCCCGCCCAGCTTGCTATCGTCGACGCGCGACCCGAAGAGCTTGACTAGGGTGCCGGAGCCGAACGCCGTCTGGGCCGACCTGCGAATGCTTTCGAGTTGCTGCCGGGTCAAGCGCACGGGCTTCGGTTCCTGCGGTTTACCTGAGCCTGACATGCTAGCACTCAGGCAAGAAGTGCCTCCAGTACCGCATTCGGTATCCCTGCCGTGACCTTCAATCACACCGTGTCGTGTTCCCCAAAGTTCACCGGAATGATCTCGCGGTCCTGAATCAGCAGCGGGAGCGTTATGCGCTGGGGGAGGTGGATGGAGACCGAATGCAATCCGCGGAGGCGAAATAAATCTGCCCCCCTTTCCCCCCTTTCCGCGGGGCCGGGCGGCATCGTGTCGACTGGTCGATCTGTCGCTTGGTGGGGCAAGGGTGGTGGTCGACAGCGTTGAGCCCGCCCCGGGGACGGCGGTGCGGCTGGCAGTGCCAAGCTCGGGAGTGCGGGACGCGACGGTGGTGTTCCGGAATCGGCTGGGGATTGGCCTCGTTAACGGCGTTAACGGGGACAGATTTATCTAACGGGGACAGATTTATAAATCTGTCCCCGTTAGATAAATCAAGCCGTGCACCGGTCAGGACGAATCCGCCCCCGGCAGCCGCCGCGTCACGCGCTCCCAGCCAATGACAACACCCGGCACAGCCTCTGGCACGGTCTCGCCGGTGAGTTCGGCCACATCGGGTCGGCCGTAGCGGCGGTTCTCCAGCCGGTACACGATCACGATCCGGTCGGTGGGATGCACCAGCCAGTATTCGCGCACGCCGGCGCGTTCATAGAGCTCGCGCTTCGTGACCTGATCGTGCGCCGCGGTGGCCGGGGAGAGCACCTCGATGACCCAGTCCGGGGCGCCGCGCACCCCGCGCTCGTCGATCCGCGTGGGATCGCAGACCACCAGTAGATCGGGCTGGACCACGGTGTCGACGGCTTCGTCGGCCTCGTCACCCCGCGGCAGGCGCACGTCGAGCGGTGAAATCAGCACTCGGCAGGGCGTGTCGGCTAGTTGCTCGTCGATCTGGCGGTAGATCGCGCCGGTGACCTCCTGATGACTCACCGTCGGTGCCGGGCTCATCGCATAGGTGAAGCCGTCGATCAGCTCATAGCGGACGTCCTCTGGCCAGGCGAGATAATCGCCATAGGTGTGATGCTGGAGGTCCCGTCTCGGTAATCCCATCTCGTTCGCCCTCTCGTCCTGCGAAATCCATGATCGCCGAGCCCGCCCGATGGCGCAACGCCGTGCCGAGCGAGCAGCGGCGGAAACGGGGACAGATCTATTTCGCCACTCCCACTTCGCCGAGATGCGCTACATTCGGCAGGCAAGCGATTCATGGAGGAACCAACGATGCCAAGGACAGGGCGCATCGTGCTGCCCGACTACCCGCACCACATCGTGCAGCGCGGGCACAACCGGCAGGTGGTGTTCGCCAGCGAGGCGGATTACCGGCGTTACCTCGGGCATCTGCAGGAGCTCAGTGCGACGCATGCGGTGCGCGTCCACGCGTACTGCCTGATGACCAACCACGTCCACCTGCTGCTCACACCGGGAGATGCGGACGGTGCGTTGGCACGGCTGATGAAGGCGCTGGCGGGGCGCACCACTCGGTATCGCAACAAGCTGGAGGGCAGGACCGGCACGCTGTGGGAGAGCCGCTACAAGTCGAGCCCGATCCAGTCAGACCGCTATCTCCTGGCCTGCGTGCGTTACGTCGAACTGAACCCGGTGCGCGCCGGCATGGTGGCGGAGGCGGCGGAGTATCCATGGTCAACCTACCGGCAGCGGATGGGTTTCGACGCCGATGCCTGGTTCCATCCGGATCCCTGGTACCTTGGATTGGGGGATTCCGAGCCAGCTCGCCGATCGGCCTACGAACGCTTCCTGCGCGAGTCGGTTCCAGCCGGCGAATGGGCTCTCATTCGGGAGTCCCTGCAGCGCGGTCAGTTGACGGGCAATCAGCAGTTCGTGGATGAGGTCGCGCGCATTGCGGGGCGCAGGGTCGAGTTCCGTCGGCCGGGGCGGCCATCCTTGAGCCGGGACCCGGAGGGGAGATCGGGCAAATAGATCTGTCCCGGTTTTTAACATTCCCCACAAATGTGGGATACTGATTGTCGTGTCGTGGGTCCACTGAGGCGAGCGCATGAGCCGACTAACGATTGATATTACGGAGCAACAGCACCAGGCGCTGAAAGCGATGGCGGCTTTGGCCGGTAAGAGCATCAAGCAGTTCACGCTCGAGCGGCTGTTCCCGCCGGGTAGCGGAGATCAGGCAGCGCAAGAGCTCAAGGCGCTGCTGGCTGAACGCGTCGCCGAGGCCCATCGCGGTGAGTATGCGCAAGGCAGCATCAGCGAGATCGCCGAAAAAACCCTGCGCGCCGAAACCGGCGAGTGAATCGCTCTTACGTTCTCACGTGGAGCGCTCAGGCCGATCTTCAGGAGATCGTCCGCTACACCCAGCGTGAATGGGGTAGCGCACAGCGCCGGGCCTACATCGAACGGCTCGAAGTGGCCGCGATCGAACTCGCTCTCGGAGAGGGCCTGTTTCGGCAAAGAGATGACTTGCTGCCGGGGCTACGTGTCCGCCTGGCGGGGCACCACTACATCTTTTGCCTGCCGCAAACGGAAGGATCTTCGGTGGTCCTGGCGATACTCCACGAACGGATGGACCTCATCACACGGCTGAGAGAGCGTTTGGATTGAACTGATTCGGCCCACAGCGGGGACAGATTCATAAGTCTGTTCGCGCTGTGGGTTCCGTCCCCGTTGTGGGGTCTAGTTCCGCCGGCCGGGGTGGCCGTCCTTGAGCCGGGATCCGGAGGGGGGGCGGGGAAATAGATCTGTCCCCGTTACATCAATGGGTATCCGATTCGCAGACCAGCCGGCCGCCTGAGATCCCTTGGCCGCGGTCAAGACGACTCCGCCCCCGGCAGCCGCCGCGTTACGCGCTCCCAGTCGATCACCACGTCAGGCACGGCGTCTGGCGCGGTTTCACCGGTGAGTTCGGTTATATCGGGTCGGCCGTAGCGACGGTTGTCCAGGCGATACATGATCACGATCCGGTCGGTGGGATGCACAAGCCAGTATTCGCGCACGCCAGCGCGTTCGTAGACCTCGCGCTTCGTGACCTGATCGTGCGCCGCTGTGGCCGGGGGAAGCACCTCGATGATCCAGTCCGGGGCGCCGCGCACGCCGCGTTCGTCGATCTGCGCGGGGTCGCAGACTACCAATAGGTCGGGTTGGACCACGGTATCGATGGCCTCGTCGGACTCGTCACCGCGTGCCAGGCGGACGTCGAGCGGTGAAATCAGCACGCGGCACGGCTTGTCGTCGAATTGCTCGTCGATCTGACGGGACAGTTCGAGCACGACCTCCTGATGGCTCACCGTCGGTGTCGGGCTCATC
>PWLT01000176.1 GCA_003558415.1 Hyphomicrobiales bacterium | reverse complement strand
CCCGGTGCCATTCTTGACGATGGTCGCAACACCCGTGACCTCAGTCAGCGCCTCGGCCAGCATATCGAAGCAGGTCTCCGCCCACGCGGCATTGGGCTGGATCACCGCTGCATCACCGAAACGGTCGATAACGACACCGGGCAGGCCGTCGGCTTCGGCATGGATCAGGCGGTAATAGGGGGCGGAGTAGAGCCGCGCGCGCATTTCGAGCGCGCGATTGATACGCGTTTTCAGCCAGTCACGGTCGATCTGTACCGCAGGGTTGCGGTCCATCATCCGTGCGATGATTTTCGACCCCGGGTTGACCGTAACCACCCCAAGCGGGCGGCGGTCAGTGTCCTCGAGCCGCGCAAAACTGCCGGGGCGCAGGGCGCGGGTGCGCCGGTCGGTGACCAACTCATTGGCGAAGACCCAAGGGAAGCCGTGCCGGATGGCGCGGGCCTCGGCCTTGGGCATCAGTCGGATCGTGGGCAGGTCTTGCATGGCAGGGCCATCCTCTTGCGGGCTGGCCCTTGCCTTATGCGAGGGGCGGGGCTTTGAAAAGCCCCGCGGGCATCAGCCGCGGGCTGCGTTGCCGCCCAGCGGCAGCAGGCCGGTGGCCCATTTCCATGCGTGGCGCAGAGCGTCGGCCATGAATTCGGCGCGCATGCGGCGAGCTTCCTGTTCGAGGCGGGTGGTGTCGGTTTCGTAGGTCATAAGTCTTTCCTTTGTCGGTCTTGCGCAGGGATATAGTTGCTGCAGCGCAGAAATGTGAGTGGTTTTTCTGCAGATCCGTCATGACCGTGATGCATGACTTGCTGCGCGCGAATTGAAACGTTAGCGCTAACTGACTATATCAAACGCAACGATTCTCTTCTCCCAGATCAAGGAGGCCCTCATGCCCCTGCATCCGCGTATCGAAGCTGTCACCGAGCGTATCCGCACGCGCTCTGCCGAACGACGTGCGGCCTATCTCGCGCAAGTGCAGGCTGCGGCCGATGCGGGCCCGGTGCGCGCGCATCTCTCCTGTGGCAATCAGGCCCATGCCTATGCGGCGATGGGGCCGGACAAGGACCGGTTGTCGGAAGGGCGCGCGCCCAATCTCGGGATCGTGACAGCCTATAACGACATGCTTTCGGCGCACCAGCCTTTCGAGGGGTTTCCCGCTGTGATCCGCGAAGCCGCGCGCAAAGCGGGCGGCACGGCGCAGGTCGCAGGTGGGGTTCCCGCCATGTGCGACGGGGTCACGCAGGGCCAGCCGGGGATGGAACTGTCGCTATTTTCGCGCGATGTGATCGCGCTCTCGGCAGGGGTGGCGATGTCGCATAACTGCTTCGACGCCGCGCTTTGGCTCGGGGTCTGCGACAAGATCGTGCCGGGGCTGGTGATCGCGGCGGCAACCTTCGGGCATGTGCCTGCCGTTTTCGTGCCGGCAGGGCCGATGACGAGCGGCCTGCCCAATGACGAGAAAGCCAAGGTGCGCCAGCAATTCGCACAAGGGCAGATCGGGCGCGACAAGCTGATGGAGGCCGAGATGGCCAGCTATCACGGCCCGGGCACCTGCACCTTCTACGGCACCGCGAATACCAACCAGATGCTGATGGAGTTCATGGGGCTGCACATGCCCGGCGCGGCCTTCGTCAATCCGGGCACGCCACTGCGCGAGGCGCTGACTGAGGCCGCGACCGAGCGTGCGATGGCGATCACCGCGCTGGGGAATGATTACCGCCCTGTCGGTCATGTGCTTGATGAACGTGCCTTTGTGAATGGGATTGTCGGGCTGATGGCCACCGGGGGATCGACCAATCTCGTCCTGCACCTGCCTGCCATGGCGCGCGCTGCCGGGATCGAACTCGCACTGGAGGATTTTGCGGAGATTTCGGATGCGGTGCCGCTGATGGCCAAGGTCTATCCCAACGGTCTGGCCGATGTGAACCATTTCCACGCCGCCGGTGGGCTCGGCTTCATGATCGGTGAGTTGTTGGGGGCAGGGCTGTTGCACGAGGATGTCTGCACCGTCGCGGGCGACGGGCTCGCGCGCTACACGCAGGAGCCGAAACTGGTTGACGGCGCGCTGCGCTGGGAGCCCGGCGCGAAGGAGACACTCAATGACCGGATCCTGCGTCCGGCATCGGATGCATTCCAGCCCTCGGGCGGGCTGCGCCAGCTCGAGGGCAATCTCGGGCGCGGCGTGATCAAGGTGTCCTCGGTCGCGCCCGAGCGGCAGGTGATCGAGGCGCCCGCCCGCATCTTCCACGACCAGAACGAGGTCAAGGCCGCCTTCCGGGCCGGTGAAATCACGCAAGACACGATCGTCGTGGTGCGCTTTCAGGGGCCCAAGGCCAATGGCATGCCCGAACTGCACGCCCTCACGCCGACCCTGTCGGTGCTGCAGGATCGTGGCCTGAAGGTCGCGCTGGTGACCGATGGGCGCATGTCGGGGGCAAGCGGTCGTGTGCCGGCGGCAATCCATCTCTCGCCCGAAGCCGCCGATGGCGGCCCGCTGGCGCGGCTTCGCGACGGCGACCTGATCCGCCTTGACGCACCCTCCGGGCGGCTTGAGGTGCTGGAGCCGGATTTCGAGCAACGCAGCCCGACCATGCCCGACCTGTCGGGCAATCAGACAGGACTCGGGCGCGCCCTCTTCGCGGCCTTCCGCACCCATGTCGGCCCTGCCTCCAATGGCGCCGGTGTGGTCGTATGAGCCGATTAGGCCGCCCGATTCCCCGGGCGGATCCCGACTCTCCCAAAGAGCATAATGCCTCCGGCGGGGATATTTCCACGAAGAAGAACCTGCGATTCCATTGCGGTTGCGGAGGCTGGAAACACTCCGCCCCGGCCGAGCGGGACGGAGCGCCTTCTTCTTCGGCGGTCATCGGCGTCCCCGCCTGTACCGCACCCTCTGAATCACGCCTTTGTCTTTCTTTTTCGTTAAAATATCCCCGCCGGAGGCACCGGGGGCCGGCCATGAGCGCCGCCGCCGAACCTGAAGAAGGAGCCTGGCCATGACGCTGTCCAGCGCGAACCCGAACGCCGAGGAAATCTGCCGCATGGCACCGGTCATTCCGGTTCTGGTAATCCAGGAAGCGGCGAGCGCGCGCGCGCTTGCCGAGGCGCTGGTCGCGGGCGGGCTGCCAGCGCTGGAGGTCACATTGCGCACCCCCGCCGCGCTCAATGCCATTCGTGCCATGGCCGAGGTCCCCGGCGGGGTTGTCGGCGCCGGAACATTGCTGACCCCGGACGACGTGCGCGCGGCGTGCGCCGCGGGCGCGCGCTTTGGCGTATCGCCCGGCGCGACCGACCGGCTGCTTGACGCATGTGAGGAGGCAGAGCTGACCCTGCTGCCGGGCGCGGCCACCGCAAGCGAGGCGATGGCGCTGCTGGAGCGGGGCCATGATGTGCAGAAATTCTTTCCCGCCGAAGCCGCAGGCGGCGTGGCGATGCTGAGGGCGCTCGCGGGGCCGCTGCCGCAGATCCGCTTCTGCCCCACCGGTGGCGTGACGCCAGGCAATGCGCGCGACTATCTGGCGCTGTCCAACACACTTTGCGTCGGCGGCAGTTGGGTGGCGCCCGAGGAGCTTGTCGCGGCGGGGAAGTGGGAGGCGATCACCCGTCTTGCGCAGGAGGCGGCCGCGCTGGCCTGAACACCGAGGAAACCCGCGACATCTGCACGCAGTCTCGGCGTCAACCCCGGCGCGATCAGTTGCCCGCGCCGCGTCCCGCACGCCTGCGGCGCCGGGGCGGCACGGGCGGCGCGTCGAGCCCCTCGCTGAGCACCCGCGTCATGGGGTGGTCCGTTGCGGCATCGCCGTAATGCGCAAGCAGAGCCTGCATCGCCGCGCGCGGATCGGTCCGCTCGCCAAGGCTCAGCGCCCAGTCGAGAAAGATCGAGCGGCATTCCGGCGCGCCGATCCCCTCGATGCGATAGCTCTCGCGCACCAGCCCTTTCGGGTCCGCTTCCTCCAGTCGCATCCCTGTGCTCCCCGTTTCGGGACAGCGCCGGGCTCAATCGGCGCCCTGCATGTCCAGACAGCGGCTCACGACCTCGGCCGCGCGCGCCGTCAGCGCCTCCACCCGGGCCGCAAGCTTCTCGATATCGTCGAAATCGGTCTCGCGCAGCAGGAATGCACAGGCCCCCTGCCCCAGCTCGATCGGATCCGCCGGCGCGTCGCTGAGTAACCGGCCCGCGCAGTGCAGCCGCCAGCACAGCCGATACGCCGACAGAAGGCTCTCGCCATCGTCCCTGCCCGGCCATCCCGCCCGCTGCCCGGCCTGAAGCTGCGCCTCCACCCGGCGCGCCGGGCTGCCGGCGCGCAGCGCGGCGGTCTGGGCGAGAAGCTCGATCTCCTGCAATCGGCCGGGGCCGGCCTTGGTGTCCCAGACACCGCTGCCGGGCTTGGCGGCGGCAAGCCGCTCGCGCATCTGCGCGACATCTCCGCGCACGCCCTCGCGCTGCGGCCCGGCTGCGATCAGCTCGCGGCGGAAGCTCTCGACCTCGCCGCCCAGATCGGCGTCACCCGCGATCGGGCGCGCGCGGGTCAGTGCCAGATGCTCCCAGGTCCAGGCTTCGTTTCGCTGATAGCTCTTGAAGGATGACAGCGCCGTTGCCACCGGCCCCTGCCGCCCCGAGGGGCGCAGCCGCATGTCGACCTCATAGAGCCGCCCCTGCGCCATCGGCGCGCTCAGCGCCGTCACCAGCGCCTTGGTCAGGCGCGCATAATAGACCGTCGTGCTCAACGGGCGCGGGCCCTCGGAGCCTTCGACGCCCTCAGCGTCATAGATCACGATCAGGTCGAGATCCGAGGCCGCGTTGAGTCGCCCCGCGCCGAGCGAGCCCATGGCCAGGACCGCCGCGCCGCGCCCAGGCGGCGGGCCATGCTTGCGCGCGAATTCCGCCACCACAACCGGCCAGAGCGCCGCGACCACCGCCTCGGCGAGATCGGCATACTGCCCGCCCGCCTCGAATGCATCCGTGATCCCGCGCAGGTGGTGCACGCCGACGCGGAAATGCCACTCGCGCGCCCAGAGCCGCACCGCATCGAGCTGGCGCTCGTAATCATCGGCCTCCGCGCCACCATGCAGCAGTGCCGAGGCTTCGGCACTCAGCGCCTGGCGGCCCGGCCATTCGCTGAAGAAATCGCCACCGATCACCGCGTCGAGCACCCCGGCATTGGCCGCGAGGTGCTGCGCCAGCCGTGGCGCTGTGGCGTAGATGTCCACGATCAGGTCGATCAGCTGCGGATTGGCATCGAAGAGCGAGAAGATCTGAACCCCGGCCGGCAAGCCGGCAAGGAAGCGATCGAATTGCGCCAGCGCCTGTTCGGGATCCGCGGCGCGCTCCATGCGGCACAGGATTTCCGGGCGCACGCGCGCGAACACTTCGAGCGCGCGGCTCGAGCGCAGCGCCGGGTAGCTCTTCCAGCGCGCCACGATGGCGCGCGCCTCATCGGAAAGCTCGGGCTCGGCGGGCGTCTCGCTGGGTGAAAAGAACGCCTCGGCAAGCTCGCCCACCCGCTCCAGCCGCTCGGACAGGCCGGCGCGCAGTGCCTCGGTGTCGCCCTCGCCCATGAACCGCGCCAGTCGGTCGAAACCCTCGTCATTGCCGGGCAGAAGATGGGTCTGCGCATCGGCGATCATCTGCAGCCGGTGCTCGACCTCGCGATAGGTCCGGTAGTGACCGGCCAGCTCGTCGGAGATGTCACCGGGGATCCAGCCCTTGGCCGCAAGCCGCCCCAGCGCCGCGACGGTCGCGCGTTCGCGCAGATCGGGGTCGCGCCCGCCGGCAATGAGCTGGCGGGTCTGGGTGAAGAACTCGATCTCGCGGATGCCTCCGCGCCCCAGCTTCAGGTCATAGCCCTCAAGCGGCAGCTTGCCGCCCAGGCGCTTGTGGGCGCGGATGCGCAGGCGCATGTCATGGGCATCCTGAATGGCGGCGAAATCGAAATTGCGCCGCCAGATGAAGGGGCGCAGCGTCTCGATGAAACGTGCCCCGGCATCGAGATCGCCCGCGCAGGGCCGCGCCTTGATATAGGCCGCGCGCTCCCATGTGCGCCCGAGGCTTTCATAATAGCGCTCGGCCGCATCCATCGACAGGCACACGGGCATCACCGAGGCGTCGGGGCGCAACCGCAGATCGGTGCGGAAGACATAGCCCTCGGCCGTGCGGTCCGAGAGCATCGCGGTCATCTTGCGCGTCACGCGGATGAAGGCGGCGCGGGCCTCCATCTGCTCGGCCGGGCCGTCGAATCGGCTTTCGTCGAACAGGCAGATCAGGTCGATATCGGAGGAATAGTTGAGCTCGCGCGCGCCCATCTTGCCCATCGCAAGCACCACCATGCCCGCAGCCGTCGCCGCGTCATCCTCCTGCGCGCCGGGGATCTTGCCGCGCCGGATCTCCTCGGCCACCAGCGCCGTGACGCACAGATGCACAGCCCGGTCGGCCAGCCGGGTCAGTGCCAGCGTCACGTCTTCGAGTGCGAACACACCACCCAGATCGGCCAGCGCCACCAACAGCGCGACCCGCGCCTTGGCGCGGCGCAACGCCGTGCCCAGATCGGACAGCGCGACATCATCGAGCGCGGCGAGTTGCGCCTTCAGCTCCGCCTCTGGTGCCTCTACGAGGGCGCCTTCGAGCCACTCGCCCTCTTGCGCCATCAGCGCCTTGAGATGCGGGCTGCACCCGGCCGCGCCCTCGATCAGTTCGCCAAGCTCGCCGGGCAGGCCGGCAAGCCCCTCACGCGCCTCGCGCCCGGCATCGGGGTCAAAGGGGATGGGCGCGCGGGTGAGGCGGGACGCGAAACTCATGGCCCCGACAGTGGCGCGCGCCGCGTGGTTGGTCAATGCGATAGCGCAGCCTGTCTCAGGGGTTGCAGCGCGTGTTGCGGCGGGCATACTGCGCCGCGAACGAGGCAGTGGAAAAGCGAGAGCGTAACGAATGAGCAAGAGCCTGAAACGGGTCAGGCACGCGCTGCAAGAGGCCGGGCTGAACGTCGATGTTCTGGAGATGGCCAGCTCCACCCGCACCGCCGAGGAAGCGGCGGCGGCAGCCGGCTGCGTGCTGGACCAGATCGTGAAATCCATCATCTTCCGGGGTGAGGAAACGGGCCATGTGCGGCTGTTCCTGACCGCCGGCGGCAATCGCGTCGATGCGGCCAAGGCATCGCTTCTGGCGGGCGAGCCACTGGGGCGCGCGGATGCCGCTCTGGTGCGCGCCGAGACCGGATTCGCCATCGGGGGCGTCGCGCCGGTGGGGCTGATCTCGACCGTGCCGGCCTGGATGGACCCGCGGCTCGACGCCTTCGACATCGTCTGGGCCGCAGCCGGGACGCCGCGCCACATCTTCTCAATCGCGCCCGATCTGCTGGCGCGCCTGAGCGGCGCGCAACGTGCGGAGTTCACGGCATGATCCCGCCGTTCATGGAGCCCGGCCCGAGCGACAAGGCCCTGCCCGACCCCGAGCTGCTGCCGGAATTCTATGCCTGGGTCTGGCTCAAGCGCTTTCTGGCCTGGGTGATCGACACGATTCTCGTGCTGGTACTGGTCGGCCTGACGCTGCTGCTGACGGCCTTCACCGGCTTCCTGATCTTTCCCATCGTGTTCTTCGTGGTCAACCTCGCCTATCGAGCGGTGGCGGTGACGCGCTGGTCGGCGACGCCGGGGATGCTGCTCATGGCAATCGAGCTGCGCACGCTCTCGGGTCACAAGCTCGGCGAGAAGTTCGCATTCCTCCATTCGCTGGGCTTCTCGGTGTCGATCGCCTTCCCCGCCCTGCAGGTGTTTTCGGTCGCGCTGATGCTGACCAGCCCCT
>PWLT01000051.1 GCA_003558415.1 Hyphomicrobiales bacterium | reverse complement strand
GGTTGAGCTAATACTCGTGGCCGCACTCATATTTTTTGCCGGCGCCTATTCTGCAAGATCTGCCGCGAAAGAGGCGCTGCATTCATTCGGGGGCGCAAGAGAAGAATGATAGTTAGGTGTTTAATCCGTGCCGTCGCCCTTCTATCGGAAGGCGCTCAGGTTGTTTTCTGCTCGGTCAATGGAAACAGTCAGTCCTGCCGCTCCACCTCGCATGACCCTCGCCACTTGAACGTGAAACTTGTCAAAGAAGTCGAGAAAACAAGTCGGGTTTCGTCAAGCCGTAAGGAAATGCCATGGATACCGTGACAATCGGCCTGATCGGAACTGCCGTGCTGGGCTTCGTCCATATCGGGGCGCAGGGGCTCACGCTCAAGGCGCAGGCGGGCAATGACTGGTCCGTGGGGCCGCGCGACAATGCGCCGGAGGTCGGGCCGATGCCGGGGCGGCTCAAGCGCGCGCTGGAGAATTTCGTCGAATCCGCGCCGCTCTTTGTCAGCCTCGCGGTGGTGAGCCTCTGGACGGGTCGCAGCGGGGCGCTGGTCGAAACGGGAGTGATGATGTTTCTTGCCGGCCGCGCGGCCTTCCTGCCCGCCTATGTTTGGGGCGTCCCCTGGGTGCGCACGGGATGCTGGCATTTCGCATCCATCGGAATGCTTCTCATGCTCATAGGAGTCCTGGTCCCATGACCCCCGAACTCACCGTCCTCGCCCTCGCCGGCCTGCTGCAGGTCGCGCAGTATGTCGTCTTCTCGATCTCGGCCAACCTTCAGGTCGGCCTCGACTACTCAACGTCGCCGCGCGACCAGCACCGCCCGCTGACCGGCGTCGCGGGCCGGTTGGAGCGGGCGCTGCAGAATCATTTCGAGGCACTGATCCTGTTCACCCCGGCGGTGGTGGTCGTCACGCTCGCCGACCAGAGCAGCGCGCTTTCCGCGGCCTGCGCGTGGACCTATCTCGCCGCGCGCGTCCTTTACGTTCCCGCCTATATCTTCGGCTGGGTGCCGTGGCGCTCACTCATCTGGGCGGTGGGCTTCCTGGCCACTTTGGTGATAATCCTCCTTGCACTGACATGAGAAACCCGGCCCTCATCGCGGCACCACCGCCGCATCAGACCCGTTACCCGCATTCCGGCCAGAGGAGGCCCCATGGCAAGTTATGATCTCATCGTGATCGGTTCCGGCCCCGGCGGATATGTCTGCGCGATCCGCGCGGCACAGCTGGGCCTCAAGGTCGCCTGCGTCGAGGGGCGCAAGACATTGGGCGGCACCTGCCTGAACGTGGGGTGCATCCCGTCGAAGGCGCTGTTGCACGCCACGCACCAGCTCCACGAGGCCGAGCACAATTTCGAGAAGATGGGGTTGGGCGTGGGCAAGCCCAAGGTCGATTGGAAGGCGATGCTCGCCTACAAGGATGATGTCATCGGCCAGAACACCAAGGGAGTCGAATTCCTGTTCAAGAAGAACAAGGTGGACTGGATCAAGGGGTGGGCCTCGATCCCCGCGCCGGGCAAGGTGAAGGTGGGCAAGGACACCCATGAGGCCAAGCATATCGTCATCGCCACCGGCTCGGAAAGCGCCAGCCTCAAGGGCGTCGAGGTTGACGAGAAGACGGTCGTGACCTCCACCGGCGCGCTGGAGCTGGGCAAGATCCCCAAGAAGATGGTGGTGATCGGTGGCGGCGTGATCGGGCTGGAAATGGGCTCGGTCTATGCCCGGCTTGGCAGCCAGGTCACGGTGATCGAGTATCTCGACCGGATCATCCCCGGCAATGACGGCGAGGTTGCCAAGACCTTCCAGCGGCTGCTCAAGCGCCAGGGGATGGAGTTCATCCTCGGCGCCGCCGTGCAGGGGGCAGAGAAGCTCAAGACCAAGGTCAAACTCACCTACAAGCTGCGCAAGGATGACAGCGAGCACACGCTGGACGCCGACACCGTTCTGCTGGCCACCGGGCGGCGGCCCTATACCGAGGGGCTGGGGCTCGACGCGCTGGGCGTGGAGTTGACCAAGGGCGGCCAGATCGCGACCGACAAGCGCTACGCCACGAATATCGAGGGGGTGTATGCCATCGGCGACGCCATCGACGGGCCGATGCTGGCGCACAAGGCGATGGATGAAGGCCACGCCCTGGCCGAGATCCTCGCCGGGCAGGCGGGGCACGTCAATTACGGGGTGATCCCCGGCGTGATCTACACCCACCCGGAGGTCGCAAGCGTGGGCGAGACCGAGGAATCGCTAAAGGAGGCGGGACGTGCCTACAAGGTCGGCAAGTTCAGTTTCATGGGCAATGGCCGCGCCAAGGCCAATTTCGCCGCCGACGGCTTCGTCAAGATCCTCGCCGACAAGGAGACCGACCGCATCCTGGGCGCGCATATCATCGGCCCCTATGCGGGCGATCTGATCCACGAGATCTGTGTGGGAATGGAGTTCGGCGCCGCCGCAGAAGACATCGCGCGGACCTGTCATGCGCACCCGACCTATTCAGAAGCGGTGCGAGAGGCCGCGCTGGCCTGCGGTGACGGCGCGCTGCACGCCTGATCCGGCCGCTTGCGGGCCGGCCCCGCGCGCCATCATCGGCGCGCGGAGTGCGTCAATGCACGCTGACCGGGGCGAGGTCGTTCTGACGGGCGAGCACGAAGGCGAGGCGCCGGTCCTTGACCAGCGCAAGGCGTTCGCCATCGGTCCCATGCACGGCATAGAGCGTGTCGATGCCGCGGATTTCGTTGCGGACCTCGTCGGGCAGATCGGCCACGGCGACCGAGCGGACATAGACGATGCGATCCTCGGACGAGTCCTTCAGGTTCAGCTTGGTGTTCATCTGTTCTTTCCTCTCATGCCGTGCCGATATCGATGCGGCGCACAACGGGTTCGGGCGCGGCGCGGCGAAGATCGATGTGCAACAGCCCGTTCTCCAGCGTCGCCGCGGCCACCTCGACCCCTTCGGCCAGCACGAAGCTGCGCTGAAAGGCCCGCGAGGCGATGCCCCGGTGCAGGAAAACCCGGTCCCTGCCCTGGTCATCCTCCTGTCGGCCACGGATCACCAACTGCCTGTCTTCGAGCGTGATCGAGAGATCCTCATCGCGGAACCCGGCCACGGCCAGGGTGATGCGATAGGCGTTCTCTCCGGACTGTTCGATATTGTAGGGGGGGTACCCCTCGGAGCCGGATTTCGCGCTGCGCTCGACCATCCGGTCGAGTTCCTCAAACCCCAGCAGGAAGGGGTGCGCGCCGAATGTGTGTCGTGTCATAGGCCAGTCCTTGTCATAAGCGACGAGCGTGTGCGGCCCCGTTGCGGCGACCGTGACCACAATATGGGAGCGCCTGCGCCACGCTGCAAGCCCCGCACGGCAAAGGGCAAAGCGGGCTTTGAGGCCGACGCGAAAGGCTGTAGTTTCCGGCCATCGCTTCCCGACTCGGTCATGACAGGACCCGGATGGACCCGCCGCAGAAACTCGACCACGAACAGGTGCTGCGCGTGCGGCTGGAGGTGCTCCGCGATGAGCACCGCGACCTCGACGAGGCAATCGCCGCCCTTGAGGACCGGCGCAGCGGCGATCCGCTGACGCTGAAACGGCTCAAGAAGAAGAAGCTGCGCCTCAAGGACGAGATTGCGCGCATCGAGGACGAACTTACCCCCGACATCATCGCCTGAGCGCCCCCCGCAGCGGCCGGCGGGTTGCCGCCACGGCAATTCGCGGTATAGAGCCGGAAAGACGAGCGAAAGGACACGCCATGGCCGAAACGCGGGTCGGGATCATCATGGGCAGCCAGTCGGACTGGCCCACCATGCGCGAGGCGGCCGAGATGCTCACCGCGCTGGAGGTCGCGCATGAGGTGCGCATCGTCTCGGCGCATCGCACGCCCGACCGGCTGTGGGAGTACGGACGCACCGCCGTCGAACGGGGTTTGCGTGTCATCATCGCCGGCGCCGGGGGGGCGGCGCATCTGCCGGGCATGATGGCCTCCAAGACGCGGCTGCCGGTGATCGGCGTGCCGGTGCAGACCCGCGCCCTCGGCGGGCTCGACAGCCTCTATTCCATCGTCCAGATGCCGCGGGGCTATCCGGTGGCGACCATGGCGATCGGGGCGGGCGGGGCGGCCAATGCCGGGCTGATGGCCGCGCAGATCCTGGCGCTGGAGGACACGGCCCTGGCCGCGCGGCTGGAGCGCTGGCGCGCGGATCTGTCGGCCTCGATCCCCGAGGAGCCGCGCGATGACTGAACCACTGGCACCGGGCGGGGTGATCGGCATTCTCGGCGGCGGACAGCTCGGGCGGATGCTGGCAATGGCGGCCGCGCGGCTGGGCCTGCGCACCCATATCTTCGACCCCTCCCCCGACGCGCCCGCCGCGCAGGTGGCCGAACGCCATGTCTGCACCGTCTACCAGGACAGTTGCGCGCTGGAGGATTTCGCCTCCCAGGTCGATGTCATCACCTACGAGTTCGAGAATATCCCCGTCTCGGCCCTCGACCGGCTCGAGGCGCTGCGCCCGATCCGCCCGGGGCGCCGGGCCCTCGCCATCAGCCAGGACCGGCTTGAGGAAAAGCGCTTTCTCGACGGGCTGGGCATCGCGCTGGCGCCCTTCGCGGCGGTGGAGGATATCGACAGCCTGCACGCGGCGCTCGCCGATATCGCGCCGCCCGCCATCCTCAAGACGCGGCGGCTGGGCTATGACGGCAAGGGGCAGGCGCGCATCGAAAGCCTCACCGACGCCGAGGCCGCGCTGGAGGCGATGCGGGGCGCACCGGCGACGCTGGAGGGGCTTGTGGCCTTCTCCATGGAGGTCTCGGTAATCGCCGCGCGGGGCCTCTCGGGCGAGGTCGCCTGCTACGATCCGGGCGAGAACACGCATGAGGACGGCATCCTGCGCCGCACCACGGTCCCCGCGCGTCTGGCCCCGGGGCTGCGCAGCGATGCCGTGCTGCTAGCGGGGCGGATCCTCAACGCGCTCGATTACGTGGGCGTGATGGGGGTGGAGATGTTCGTCACCCCGCAGGGCCTGATCGTCAACGAGATCGCGCCGCGGGTCCACAACTCGGGGCACTGGACGCAGGCGGGATGCGCCATCGACCAGTTCGAGCAGCATATCCGCGCCATCGCCGGCTGGCCGCTGGGTGATGGCAGCCGACATGCGGATGTCGCGATGGAAAACCTCATCGGCGAGGACATCGCGCGCGTCCCCGTGATCGCACGGGACCCGGCGGCGAGCCTTCACCTCTATGGCAAGGCGGAGGCGCGGCCGGGGCGCAAGATGGGCCATGTGAACCGCGTTCTGCCGCCGAAACCCGAAGCCGGATGGGCGTGAAACCGGTGTAAGGCCCCGGCGCCCCGGAAGATGCGAGTTCCCCTGTGCCCGGCCGGCGTGGAATGCGCCGAAATCGACGTCGGAGTTCTGCACGAATTCCTCCTGTCGAATCGCGCTTGAACAAGGCACTGATCCGACGCCCCCCCGGCGCGTCAAAGCGCAGGCTGCTCACCCTGCAGCCGAGATCAAGCCCGCGCCGACCCGGCGCATGTCGGTCGTCCAGCCCCCGGAACCCGTGGCGGCATTGACCGCAATCGATAGCGGAGCGCTTGATTCCGATGCGGTTGTGGCGAGACTGACCACCGAAGACCGTCTTGTAGACGAAGGCCGGATCACGACCCGGGACAACCGTGGAGACACCGATGCCCATAACCCGGCGCCCTGCCCCCAACCCCTGGCTCGTGCTGACCGGGCTGGCACTGGGTGTTCTGGTGACCAACGGCTTCGGGCGTTTTGCCTATGGGCTGATCCTACCCGCCATGCGCAACGATCTGGACTGGACCTATGCCCAGGCGGGCTGGCTCAACACCGCCAATGCACTCGGCTACGTCTTGGGCGCGCTGGCCACGATGGTGGCGCTGCGGCGGGTCGCGGCGGGCCCGCTCTTCTCCTGGGGGCTGGTCGCGACCGCAATAGCGCTCGTGGCGACGGGGCTGGTGCCCGATCTGTGGTGGCAAAGCCTGTGGCGATTCCTGACCGGCCTTGCGGGGGCGTTGTCGTTCTCGACCGCCGGGGCGCTGGCCGCGCGGCTCTTTGCCGAGAATGCGCGCCACAACGCGCTTGGTATCGCGATCCTGTTTGGCTCGGGCGGCGGCATGGCGATCGTCCTGTCCGGTGCGACACTTCCGCCAATGCTGGCCATCCATGGCGATGCGAGCTGGCCCTGGGCCTGGATCCTGATCGGCGGGCTGAGCCTTGCCTGTCTGCCAGCCGGCCTTTGGGCGGCGCGGATGGCCGAGCCCGCCGCAGCGCCCAATGGCGGCGCCGCGAAGCTGCCCGTGCGGCGAATGCTGCCCGCGCTGGCGGGTTATGCCAGCTTCGGGCTGGGTTACATCGTCTATCTCACCTTTCTGTCGGCCTGGATGGCCGAACAGGCGGCGGACGTCGTGCAGGTCGCGCTGGTCTGGGTCCTGCTGGGCAGTTGCATCACCCTGTCACCGGCTCTGTGGCGCGGAGTGTTTGCAAGACACGACGGGGGCGTGCCACTCGCGCTGGTGCTCAGCGGCATCGCGGCCGGATCGGCCCTGCCGGTGCTGTGGCCGGGCCTGACGGGGCTGATCCTGTCGGCCGTGGTGTTCGGCGCGTCGGTCTTCATGGCGCCGGGCGCCGTGACCAATTTCACCCGCCGCAACCTGCCTCCCGAGGCCTGGGGACGCGCGATCGGCCTCTTCACGGTGGTCTTTGCCTGCGCCCAGACGATCGGTCCCTGGGCGGCGGGGCTCCTGGGCGATCTGTCGGGAAGCATCGGCGTCAGTCTGCTGGTGGCGGCGGCAGTGCTGATCGTGGGCGCGCTGGTGGCGCTGTGGCAGAAGCCGCTCTGAGCCGCAGCCAGGACTGGACGCGGTGGGCTGCGTGATGCCCGAGGCGTCCTGTTTGTGGTGCCGCTGAAGGGACTCGAACCCCCGACCCCATCATTACGAATGACGTGCTCTACCAGCTGAGCTACAGCGGCACCGTGGCGCGGTCTTTAGCACCGGCTCGGCAGGCTGTGTACCCCTATTTTTCGGTCTTGCGTCCTGCCTCCTCCGCGACCACCTCGGCATCGTCGACCGACTTCGAGGTGGGCTCCGACCCGGATTCCTGCCCGGATTCCGAGAGGGGCTCCGAATCGGGCTCCGGCTCGGGGCTCGATTCGGCAATTTCCTCATGCGTGCGCCCGACGATCAACGGGAGCATCTCGGTCTGGGTCGGCGAGGGGCCGCTCGCGTGTGGCGGCTCGCGCCAGCTCAGCGTGTCGAAGCTGTTGCAATTCTCGCACATGGCGGCCCATCTTGCGTGGATGGTGTGACAGTTGTCGCATACCCATTGCGGCCCGCGCGACGCGGTCAGCGCGCGCGTGAGCCAGCCGCGCACCACCGCATCCTCCGAGCCCTCGCCGCGTTCGATGGCCGCCATGATGGTGAGCACGCGCGCGCTCGGTTCCGCCTCGGGCATGTCGCCCAGCGCACGCCGCGCAGCGGGGAAATCCTCGGCCGCGATCAAAAGCTCGGCCTTGAGCATGCGCGTCTCGGGGTGATCGGGCAGCAGCTTGAAGAGCGGGGCAAAACGCTCCAGCCGCGCAACCGGACGTTCGTCGGGGACAAGCTCGGCAAAGGCTGCGGCGAGTTCGGGATGCGGGTTGGCCGCCCAGGCATTTCTGAGCAGCCGCGCGGCCTTGCGCTGCTTGCCCTGCGCCATCCAGGCACGCGCCGCGGCGCAGGCCGCGGGCACCAGATCGGGTGAGAGGCGGTTGGCCTCGATCGCCGCATCCTGCGCCTTGATGGCCTTGCCCTCGGCGCGCAGATCATCGGCAAGCTGCAGCGCGAGCACCGCGT
>PWLT01000306.1 GCA_003558415.1 Hyphomicrobiales bacterium | reverse complement strand
GCGAGCGAGGGTGCGCCTCTGCCGCGGCTATGGGGGCGGGTGCGGGTCGGCGGTCAGGTGATCTGGGCGTCGCGGTTTCTGGAAACCTCGAGTGTCTCGAATCAGGGCGGCAAGGGCGCGCCGCGCCGCCCCGGCGTGCGCGAGTACAGCTATTCAATCAGCCTCGCCATTGCGCTGTGCGAGGGAGAGATCACGGGCATCGGCCGGATCTGGGCCGATGGCGCGGAGATCCAGCCCGACACGCTGGCGCTGCGGGTCTATCCGGGCTCCGACGATCAGCTTCCCGATCCCAAGATGGAGGCGGTCGAGGGTGAGGGCGCCGTGCCCGCCTATCGCGGCACCGCCTATGTGGTAATCGAGGATCTGGAACTGGCGCCCTTCGGCAACCGCGTGCCGCAATTCACCTTCGAGGTGCTGCGCTCGGCCGATACGGATGCCGTGCCTGATCTCATGCTGGGGTTGCGTGCGGTGGCGCTGATGCCGGGTACCGGTGAATACGCGCTTGCCACGACGCCCGTGACCCTGGATTACGGCATCGTGGAGTCGGAGAGCTCGGTGCCCGAGGGGCTGGGCAAGAGCAACACCGTCAACGTCAACACGCCCTCCACACGCACCGACATGGAGGTGTCGCTCGACGTGCTGCGCACCGAGCTGCCCCGATGCGGGTCCACGGCGCTCATCGTGTCGTGGTTCGGGGACGATCTGCGCTGCGGCGAATGCGCCGTTCGTCCGAAGGTCGAGAGCCGCGATGTGGACGGCAATCCGATGCCCTGGGTGGTCAGCGGACTGGCGCGCGACGCAGCCGAGGAGATCGCCAAGCTCGACGATCGGGTCGTCTATGGCGGCACGCCCGCCGATGACTCGGTGATCGAGGCCATTCGCGCGCTGCACGAGGCCGGGCAGGAGGTGCTTTTCTACCCGTTCCTGCTCATGGAGCAGATGGAGGATAACGGGCTGCCCGACCCCTGGAGCGACGCCGAGGATCAGCCGGTGCTGCCCTGGCGCGGCCGGATCACGGCGTCGGTCGCGCCGGGTCGCGCGGGCACGCCTGATTGCAGCGCGGCGCTCGAAGAAGAGGTGGCGGCCTTTTTCGGCATCGTTGTGCCCGGTGATTTCGCTCTCGACGGGGAGCGCGTGATCTATTCCGGCCCCGACGAGTGGAGCTATCGCCGGTTCATTCTGCACTACGCCTGGCTGTGCAAGGCCGCCGGCGGGGTCGAGGCGTTCTGCGTGGGATCCGAGATGCGCGGGCTCACTCAGCTGCGCGGGGCGGGCGACAGCTTTCCGGCGGTGGCGGCGCTGTGTCAGCTTGCCGCCGAGGTGCGCGACATTCTGGGACCCGATGTGAAGATCAGCTACGCCGCCGACTGGTCGGAGTATTTCGGCTACAATTCTCCCGAGGGGAACCGCTATTTTCATCTCGACCCGTTCTGGGCCGATGACAATGTCGATTTCATCGGCATCGACAATTACATGCCGCTCTCGGACTGGCGCGACGGCGTGGACCATGCCGATGCGCATTGGGGGGCGATCTACAATCTCGACTACCTGCGCGCCAATATTCAGGGTGGCGAGGGCTATGACTGGTACTATGCCAGCGCCGAGGAAGAGGCCGCACAGCGGCGCACATTTATCACCGACGGGGCGCATGGTGAGCCCTGGGTGTGGCGCTACAAGGATCTGCGCGGCTGGTGGGAGAACACGCATCACGAGCGCATCGACGGGGTGCGGCTGGAGGAGCCGACCGACTGGGAGCCGCGCTCGAAACCCATCTGGTTCACCGAGCTGGGCTGCGCGGCGGTCGATAAGGGAACCAATCAGCCCAACAAGTTCCTCGACCCGAAATCCTCCGAGTCCAGCCTGCCGAAATATTCCAGCGGCCGGCGCGACGACCAGATCCAGTTGCAGTACTACCGGGCGATGATCTCCTATTGGGGGGATCAATCGAACAACCCCGTCTCGGAGGTCTATGGCGGATCGATGGTGGACATGGACCGCGCGCATGCCTGGGCATGGGATGCGCGCCCCTTTCCCTATTTCCCGGCGCTCGAGGATATCTGGAGCGACGGGGAGAACTGGCCGCGCGGGCACTGGATCACCGGCCGCACGGCCGCGCAGCCGCTCTCCAGCGTCGTGGCGGAGATCAGCGAGAGGGGCGGCGTGCCCCACCATGATGTTTCGGAGCTTCACGGGCTCGTGCGCGGCTACGCGGCGAGTTCGCTCGATACCGGGCGCGCGGCGCTTCAGTCATTGGTGCTTGCGCATGGTTTCGACGCGGTCGAGCGCGACGGGAAGCTACGTTTCGCCAATCGTGACGGGAAGGCGCAAGTCATGCTGGATCCGGCATGGCTGGTGGCGCGCGAGGGCGGCGATGTCGAGCGCGTGCGTGCGCCGGAGGCCGAGATGGCGGGGCGGGTGCGCCTGACTCATGTCGAGGCGGAGGGCAGTTTCGATCTGCGCGTCGCCGAGGCGGTGTTTCCCACCGAGGCCACGGTGACCGTCGCGCAAAGCGAACTGCCCATGTTGATGTTGAACAGCGAGGCGCGCGGAACGGTGGAAAGGTGGCTCGCCGAGTCGCGCGTGGCCCGCGATACAGCGCGGTTTTCGTTACCACCCTCGAGCGATCTGGGAGCCGGCGATGTGGTGGCACTCGACGCGGGTGCGGGCGCGCGCCTGTGGCGGATCGACCGCGTCGAGTTCGGGCAGGCGCTCGAGGTCGAGGCCGTGCGCGTGGAGCCCGGCATCTACGAGCCCTCGGACGGGCGCGGCGACCGGGTCCGGCTGCGCGCCTTTCAGCCGCCGGTTCCGGTCTTTCCCGTGTTCCTGGATCTGCCGCTGCTGCGCGACGACCAGGTGCCGCACGCCCCGCATCTCGCGGTGACGGCGACGCCCTGGCCGGGGGCGGTCGCGGTCTATGCCGCGCCGAGCGACGAGGGTTATGAGTTCGACCGGCTGATCGAAGCGCGTGCACGCATCGGTGTGACGCAGACGCCGCTGGCGCGCGCCCCGGCCGGGCGCTGGGACCGTGGCGCGATGCTTCGGGTGCGGATGCGTTCGGGGGCGCTGGACTCCGCGGCGCCATCGCGGGTTCTGCAGGGGGCGAATCTCATGGCGATCGGCGATGGCAGTTCGGACAATTGGGAGCTGTTCCAGTTTGCCGAGGCCGAGCTGCTCGGCCCCGATCATTACGGGCTCTCCATGCGGCTGCGCGGCCAGATGGGGAGCGATGCGATCATGCCGGAGGTCTGGCCTGCGGGCTCGATCGTGGTGATGATCGACGCGGCGCTGGGGCAGATCGGGTTGCCGAAATCCCTGCGCGGCCTCGCCCGGCATTATCGTATCGGATCCGCCCAGCGGCCGCTCGACGATCCCAGCTATCGCCACCGGGTCGAGGCGTTTGCCGGGATCGGGCTGCGCCCCTACTCGCCGGTGCATCTGCGCGCGCGCAGGCAAGGTGATGGCGCGTTCGAGTTCGACTGGATTCGCCGCACGCGCATCGATGGCGACAGCTGGCAGGGTCACGAGGTGCCGCTGGGCGAGGAGGAAGAACGCTACCTGGTGCGGGTACTGTCGGGGGGCTCGGTAATCCGCGAAGCCGAGGTCAGCGCCCCGACATGGCAATACAGCGCAGCGCAGCAGGACGCGGATCAGGCCGAGGGTATGCTGAACATCGCTGTGGCGCAGATCTCGCACAGCTTCGGGCCGGGACCCTTTGCCGAGGTCACGGTCGATGTGTGAACTCTTCGCCATGGGCGTCCCGCGCAACACAGGGCGTGCGCCGGAGCCTATCACCCGTTGCCGGTCATTTGCGGGCGGTGCCCGTCGGGGCGATGCGGTAGCCGCGCCGGGTGGCCAGTCTGGAGCGTGAGTTGCGTCCGGTCCTGCACGGAGACCTTGTTGCCGCGGCGCGGGCGTTGTTGTGCCTCGCGCCGTCGCGGCGGCAGGAGGCGATGCGCGAACTGGTGCGGGCCGCTGAACTTGGCGAGCGCCACCGTAAGCGCCACGGCCGCCCGCATGCGCTATACGGCAGTGGCAGCCTGATGTCGGCGGCGGGCCGATGGCCGCAGCTGCCGGAGCCGTTCCTCGACGACCCCGACTATCTGCATTGCCTTTCGGTTGTGATCGCCGAGTTGCGCTCCCAGGTTGCCGCCCCGCGACCGTGAGGGCGGGCGCAGTGCGCCTCACGCAGGTGCAGCCTCCAGGGCTTCGACGATGGCCGAGAAATCCCCGGCCTTGAGCGATGCACCGCCGACGAGGGCGCCATCGACGTCGGGAATGGCGAAGATCTCGCGCGCATTCTCCGCCTTGACTGATCCCCCATAGAGCAGCCGCATGCCGTCGCCTTCGCTGCCCAGCCGGTCACTGAGCCGGGCACGCAGGGCGCCATGGACCTCGGCGATCTGTTCGCGCGTCGGGGTGCGGCCGGTTCCGATGGCCCAGATGGGTTCATAGGCGATCACGGTATTCGCCGCCGATGCGCCCTCGGGCAACGAGCCGGCAAGCTGGTCGCCGACCACCGCGATCGTCCGGCCCGCGTCACGTTCGGCTTCGGTCTCGCCCAGACAGAGGATGGCCACCAACCCGGCCGAATGCGCTGCTGCCGCCTTGGCGGCCACGTGTGCATCCGTCTCGCCATGGTCGTGTCGGCGTTCGGAATGGCCCAGGATGACGTATTCCGCGCCCGCATCGACCAGCATCGCGGCCGAGATGTCGCCGGTATGCGCACCCTGGTCCGCGTGGTGACAATCCTGCCCGCCAAGGTGGATCGCGCTGCCGATCAGAAGCTCCCACATGCGCGAGATCAGCGTTGCGGGCGGGCAAAGGACGATTTCGCAGGCGGGGTCGGGGTGGCGTTCGGACAGGGCCTCGGCCTCGCCCAGTTGCGGCGAGAGCCCATGCATCTTCCAGTTTCCGACGGCGAGCTTGCGGCGCATCAATTCCTCCCTTGCGAAATCCCGGGCGAGGCTAAGGCCCCGCGCACCGAAAGGGAAGTGCCGGCCGCTCAGCCGGTGCCGGTCTGCGCTTCGGTTTCCTCGGTGTCGTGGAACTTGATCGATTCACCACAGCCACAGGCTTCGGCCACGTTGGGATTGCGGAAGCGGAAACCGCTCTCCAGCAGCGTTGTCTCGTAGTCGATTTCGGTGCCGAAGAGAAACATCTGCGCCATTGGCGCGATGATCACCCGCGCGCCGTCCTGCTCCACCACCTCGTCGTGCTCACCGATCTCGGTGACATACTCCATGGTGTATTCCATTCCCGCGCAGCCGCCTTTCTTGACGCCGATACGCAGCCCCTTGGCGCCATCACGCTCCATCAGCCGCGTGATCTGGCGCACGGCGCGCGGCGTGAGGGTCACGGCGGGATTTCCGGGGATGCCGAACATGTCTGTCGGTCCTTTCTCGGGCGTGCCGAAGTTTGTTTCGCGTTCGGTGAATTGCGGACGCAGGATCACATGAAGCCGAGTTCCAGCCGGGCCTCGTCGCTCATCATGTCCATGCCCCAGGGCGGCTCCCAGATCAGGTGCACATCGACCTGCTTGACGCCGTCGATGGGCTCGATCGCATCGGCGACCCAGCCGGGCATCTCGCCAGCGACGGGGCAGCCCGGCGCGGTGAGCGTCATCAGGACCGTCACCTCGTTCTCGTCGTTGATCTCGATGGTGTAGATCAGGCCGAGATCGAAGATATTGACTGGAATCTCAGGGTCATAGACCGTGCGGCAGGCCTCCACGATCTTCTCGTGAAGGGGATGATCGGTGCTCGAGGGGCGGATCAGCGGCTCGCCCTCGGTGCTTTCGGTTGCCTGGGTCGTCATGGTGCCCTCGCGAAAAACCTAGTGTAAAGATAAGGAATGCATGGCGGTGCGTCCAGCCCTGCGGCCGCGAAAAGCTGTCGCGGGCGCGCCGGGGCTTGGCAAGCGGCGCTGATTCACCCACAAGCGGGCGCCGGAGGGCAAGATATGGCGGCACGCTTCGATTTCACGATTACGGCAACGGACGGCGCAGCGCGCAGCGGGGTGATCCAAACTCCGCGCGGTGAGATCCGCACACCCGCCTTCATGCCGGTGGGCACCGCGGGCACCGTCAAAGCCATGCTGCCCGAGAGCGTGCGCGCGACGGGCGCGGATGTGGTGCTTGGCAATACCTATCACCTGATGCTGCGCCCCGGCGCCGAGCGCATCGCCCGGCTGGGCGGGCTGCATCGGTTCATGAACTGGGAGCGCCCGATCCTGACGGATTCGGGCGGCTTTCAGGTGATGAGCCTGGCGGAACTGCGCAAGCTCTCCGAAGAGGGCGTGCGCTTCAAGTCGCATATCGACGGCGCAACGCATCAGCTTACCCCCGAATCCAGCATGGAGATCCAGCGGCTGCTGGGCTCCGATATCGTCATGGCCTTTGACGAATGCACCCCCTATCCAGCCGATGAGGCCACCGCGCGGGCCTCGATGGAGTTGTCCATGCGCTGGGCCGCGCGCTCGCGTGCGGCTTTCGGCGAGCGGCCTGGCCGTGCGCTTTTCGGCATACAGCAGGGCAGCATCTTCTGCGATCTGCGCGCCGAAAGTGCCGCGCGGCTGAGCGAGATCGGCTTTGACGGTTACGCGCTGGGCGGGCTCGCCGTGGGCGAGGGGCAGGAGGTCATGTTCGAGGTGCTCGACTACGCGCCCGCGATGCTGCCGGCCGATCGGCCGCGCTACCTGATGGGGGTGGGCAAGCCCGACGACATTGTGGGGGCCGTGCAGCGCGGCGTCGACATGATGGATTGCGTGCTGCCGACGCGCTCGGGGCGCACCGGGCAGGGCTGGACGCGGCGCGGGCAGGTCAATCTGCGCAATGCCCGCCATCGCGACGACCCGCGCCCGCTGGACTCGGATTGTGCCTGCCCTGCCTGCCGGGGCTATTCGCGCGCCTATCTGCACCACACCGTGCGTGCCGGCGAGATGATCGGCGCGATGCTGCTGACCTGGCACAACCTGCATTATTTTCAGGACCTCATGCAGGGGCTGCGCGATGCCATCGCGGCCGGGCGGCTGGAGGGGTTCGTCCAGGAGTTCGAGGCGATGCGCGAAGCGGGCGATATCGAGCCGCTCTGACGACCGCCGGGCTTGCGTGTCGGCTCCGGCACACCCATTTCCGGATGAGGCGTGACATGCCGGCCTTCGGGCCGCAGCTACGCGGCGACCTCATCGAGATCATCGCCCCGGTCAGACCGGGCAGCCGTGATTTTCCTGAGCAACGATTCGCCCCGCATGAGCGGGGTGAAGGTTTCGAGATTCGAGGACATCATGGGCAAGGGCGACAGCAAGCGCGGCAACAAGGAAGCCAAGAAACCCAAGAAGGAAAAGCCGAAGGTTCTGGCCACGGCGAACACGCTGGCTCCCAAGGGGCCGGTGAAGCTGGGCTCGAAGAAGGGCGGTTAGGCACCCGTTACCCCAGCCATTGGCCAGTGCACGGCCTCGCCCGTGATACCGGGGGCGCGATCTGCGGCGGGTCCCTTGGTGCCGGGCTGCGGCACTGCCCGGTGATAAGGGGGTGAATCCGCCGTTCCCCAAGGGCGGTGCGGATCGCACGCTTGAACCGTGGCCCGGGCCGAGGCATGGTCGGGCCCGCGTCAGAGTTTGGTTGAAAGGCCGGGCCCTGCACCCCAAGTAGTGCGCAAGGAAAGGGGAAGCCCCGTGCGGCCGGGCCGCCGGAGCCGGTGCTTCCGCCAGCAATCGGAGATAAGCGTGAACATGGAAATGAGTAACTCCTACCCGGTCCTGCCGTTGCGCGACATCGTGGTGTTTCCGCACATGATCGTGCCGCTCTTCGTGGGGCGCGAGAAATCGGTGCGCGCGCTTGAGGAGGTGATGCGCGAGGACAAGCAGATCCTGCTGTCCAGCCAGATCGACCCCTCCGAAGACGACCCGACGCAGGAAGGCATCTACAGGATCGGCGTGCTCGCCAGCGTGCTGCAACTGC
>PWLT01000123.1 GCA_003558415.1 Hyphomicrobiales bacterium | reverse complement strand
TCGCCGCCGGGCTCGACATGAACCATGTCGACCTGGCGCGGATCGTCGCCGAGGACGCCGAGTCACTACGATGGTCGATCGAGGAGATCGGCGTGGAATATCGTGAAAATCTGGTCCATCTGGGCGGCCATTCCGTTGCGCGCTCGTACCACACGGCAGCCGGCGATGGGTCAGGTATCACCCGCCCGCTCATCGATCGGTTGCGCGAAAACGATGTCGATCCGCGAACGGGCGTGGCGCTTGTGCGGCTGCTGCGCGACGCGGATGGACGCGTAAAGGGTGTCGCGGTGCGCGATGGCGTTCCGTTCCCCGATGACGGCAGTGGCGAGATGCGACACATCAAGGCCGGCAAGGCGGTCGTGCTGGCGACGGGTGGGTTCGGCAATGACGTCGCCTTTCGCATGCTGCAGGATCCAAGACTCAAGGACGGGTTCAGTTCCACCAACCAGCCGGGCTCCACCGCCGAGGCCCTGCGTGAAGCCTTCAACATCGGCTGCACACCGATCCAGGTGTCATGGATTCAGCTTCTCCCCCCGCTCAGCCCGGATGAGCGAGGCTTCGGCCTCGGCTTTGATTTTGGTGTCATGACGACATTGCATGGCATCTGGATCGACACTTATACGGGTGAGCGGTTCGTCAACGAGCTGGCCGATCGCAAGACCCGGGCCGATGCGATGCTGCGGGTCGGGGACAAAACCATCGCCATTGCCGATGCCGATGGTGCCGAGCGCGTTGAAGCCGAGACAATGGAGCAGTTGCTTAATCGCGATGTCGTCATGCGTTTCGACACTCTGGACGAGATGGCGGATGCGCATGACATACCCCTCGATGCGCTGGAAGAGACCGTTTCCAACTGGAACGCCTCTGTCGAAGAGGGCGAAGATGCGCAATGGGGGCGATCCCTGCAACGCGATCAGACTTCGCTCGATACTCCGCCGTTTTACGCGATGCGCTTGACGCCCAAAATCCACCACACCATGGGCGGCGTCGGGATCAACACCGAGGCGCAGGCGCTCGATGTCTCGACCGGCGAGGTCATCGACGGGCTCTATTGCGCCGGCGAGGTGACGGGCGGCGTTCACGGCGCTGTCCGTCTGGGCGGCTGTGCCTATGCCGACTCCATCGTTTTCGGGCGCATTGCCGGACGCAATGCCGCCGCCGAAGACAGCTGGGGCTGACGCGGCCCGAAAGCCCACGCCTGCAGGGTGCAACACCGCCCTGCAGGCCGGCACATGACTATCCGAGGAGATGACACCATGAAGCTCAAGCATTTTGCGGGCGCAATGATGCTGGCGCTCATCCCCTTCGTGGCGTTCGCCAATGGCGCCGCAGAGCCTGTCACGGATGAGCCCGCGGGAGATGCCACCCGGGGCGCTGACGCCTATGACGAGAGCTGTGCGGTCTGCCACGCGAGCCCGTCCGTAATCCTTCGAGGCGTGCCGGGCGATGATCCGGAAACGCGGGCGGAGTGGCTCGATCTTTTCCTGACCGATCACTACGCCCCCGATGACGAGCGCAGGCAAGATATCATTGCCTGGCTAATGGCACAGCGCAGCTGACACCGCTCGATAAGCATGTCCGCCCGTTGGGCGTGCGACATCTCGCGCTTGTCAGCATCAAGCGCCATGCACCGCCCCAAGTTGCAGGGGCCCATTTGAGAATCGGAGCTGATCCGCAGGCCCCAATTCGCCGATGAACCTGGCGGCGATCGGTATTCCGTTGAGAACATCCGCGCGAAGAACGCGAGTTCTCGGCGCGCAATCCGCATGGCTCCGCCTTGACCGCTCCCGCAGGCCCGCTATCGATCATCGAAGCGGGGCCACATGACGATACCGAACCTGATCACCGTCTTCCGGCTCATTCTGGTTCCGATCGTGATCGTGACGATTCTTCAGGAAGAATGGAAATGGGCCTTCGCGCTGTTCGTGATCGCCGGTATCTCCGACGGCCTTGATGGCTACATTGCGCGTCAGTTCGACCTGCGCAGCGAGTTCGGCGCGGTAATCGACCCGCTGGCCGACAAGGTGCTCCTCGTCGCGATCTACATCACCCTCGCGATCGTCGAGGTCATCCCCTCCTGGCTCGCCATCGTCGTCGTCTCGCGCGACCTCATGATCGTGATGGCGTTCATGGTCTCATGGGTGATGGAACAGCCGATGGCGGTGAAGCCGCTCTTCCTGAGCAAGGTGAATACTGCGCTGCAGATCGCCTTTGCGGCCTTCGTGCTCGGTGGTCTGGCCTTCGCCCTGGATCTCGGCATGCTTGTCGACCTCCTCACGATCTTCATCGTATTACTGACGATCATGACCGCCGGTCTGTATCTCGTACGCTGGCTGAGGCACATGACGCAGTGAGAGCAGCGTCGGCAGACCGATCGGTGTGAGCTGCCCCATGTGACAGGCTGCCTTCTCCGCGGCACGAGCGGAAAGGGCGGCGGGCCTGGCCCCACCATTGCGGAGGCCGCAATGACACGGAAAAAGGGGTGCGTGCGCATGCCGCGTTGCAGTTCACCGGCCCGATGCCCGATGGCTCTACGCGCAATGCCCGCCGAGGACGCTGCCACAGGGCCTGACATCGCCCGGTTGGCAAGACGCTTGTCGGGTTGTCGCCATCACCTCGCGCGCCGGTGCGATGGTTGCCGGAGGGTGGCGCCTGATTTCACCCGGGGCTCTCGGCGGATGCGCGCGCGGTTTGCAGCGGCCCCGGCCCGTCCATGTGGCGCAGCTTGGCCTCCATCACGCCGGGTGAATTGCACTCCAGGTAATAGGCGATGGTCTCGACGCGGATCTTCACCGAACCCGCCGGCTTCGTGGAATCGAGTTCCTGAAAGGAGAAGAAGAGCGTGCCGGAGCGCTCGACGATCTGCTGGACGGGGGTGAAGGTCGGCTGGTCCATGCCGCATTCGTAGCTTCCCAGGCGGATTGCGCAGGTGATCCAGGGCACTCGCGCCGCCACCTTCGCACCCCACAGGATCTCGTTGGTGTTGGCGCTGTAGGAGGACGGCCAGACATCATCGATGTCGAATGGGTGTCTGATCAGCCCCTCGGCCAGATCGGCGCGGAAGATCCAGTCGAGCAAGTCCGGATCGGTCGGGAAATACTGCGACCAGAGGATCGGGTAGCCGCAGGCCTGCAGATCGGCCTCGATCTCGTGACCGATGCCGGAATCCATGTGATAGGGCCGCGCGAGCACCATGATGCAGGGGCGCCCCTCGCGCGCGCACCATTCGAGGATATCGCGGCTGCGCGCGCGCAGATCGTCGGTGAAGGCCGCGAGCGTGGCAAAACCCGCCTCGACCGCGCGTGCCGTCTCCTCGATGCTCAGGCCCGGCACCACAGCTTTTAGCGCGTCGAACAATTGACGCGGCACCAGCTTCGGCTCGGCGAGCGTGACCAGCGGCGCGACATGGGCAATGCGGTTCTCGGCGAAGACATCGCGCTCGCGCAGGAAGCCCGCCTTGATGTTCTCGGGCGCCGCCATCACCCGCGGGCAGGCGAGCGACTCCATGACATGCCCGTCCATAAAGGACGACAGCGAATGGATCATCGGCGAGAACAGGATGTCGATCCTGCGCTTCTGGCCGAAGATCAGCTCGCCATAATGGCCCGAGACGCATTTGACCGGGTAGCAGCAATCGACCGTGCCGCGCCCGCTGCCGTATTCGCGCATCTGCGCGTCGGAGGTGTCGGAGGAGAAGACCAGGTTGCGCGGCGAGAGCCGCAGTGCCTGGAAAAACCCCAGCCAGAACTGGTGCGTGGTCCAGACGTTCAGGACCTTGGGAATGCCGACCCGGAGCTTTGCCCGCGCGGCGCGGTCAGCCTCGGATAACGGCGCGGCGGAAGGCGGTTTCGCGAACCATTTCGCCAAGGTTTGGATAGACACGGCGCTGTTCCTCCATCGCGGCCTTGACCGCGCGCATCTCGTTGGCATCCTCGACCAGCCCCCTGGGGCAGGAATTGCCGCTGATCACGCGCTCCCAGCCCGGCTCGAGCGGAACCTTGCTCCAGGCGCGGCCCTCCGCACCCGTCACCTCGACATCGATGAAGGCGCGCTTGCAGTTGACCGCGCACCAGGTGCAGACGGTGTGCTCGCTGGTCGTCGAGCGGTAGTTGAGCGCCTCGATGCGTGCGAAGCCGGCAAACCGGCTGGGCAGGTCGGGGTCCCAGGCCTCGCGGGCGCAGAGCGCGGCGCCGATGGCGCCGGCCTCGCCCGAATGCGGATGGATGACGACCTCGGCCTCGGGCACCCTGGACTTGATGAAATCGACCTGCGCCTTGACCACCGCCATGTTGCGATGCGTCCCGCCCTGCAGCACGAAATGCCGCCCGGCGGCGCGCAGGTTCTGAAGCTGCCCGGCATAGATCCACACATTCATCGGCAGCACCGCGGCGAGCGAGGCCATGATCTCCTCGGCCGACCAGCCCTTGCGCTGCTGGTTGACGATGTCGGATTGCAGGAAGACCCCGCAGCCCATGGCGAGGCTGGGCATCGACTTCGCCTCGAAGGCCTTTTCGGCATAGTCCTCGAGCGGAACGTTATAGCGCTCGGCCACACCCTGCAGGAAAGCGCCGTTGCCCGACGAGCATTGCGAATTGAGCCGGAAATCGGCCACCGTGCCCTGACGCAGGATCATGATCTTGACGTCGGTGCCGCCGACATCGCAGATCACATCGGCCTGGGGGAAGATGTCGAGCGCCGATTTCGCATGCGCCACCGTCTCGACAACGCCGACATCGGCGCCGAGAATGTCCTTGAGAAGATCCTTGCCGTAGCCCGTCAGCGCAAGCCCGGCCACGTCCTCGACGCCGCCGGCGCGGATGTCGCGGAAGAGCGACTTGGCGTCCTCGATCGGGTTGCCGCGCGACTGGACATAGGTAGAAAAGCGCATCTCGCCATCGGCCGCCATCACCACGGCCTTGGCGGTGGTGGAGCCAAAATCGCAGCCGATAAAAAGCGGCGCGGGATCCGTGGCCTCAACCGACACCGGCTTGGTGGTCGCGGGGCGGGAGGCATCCGCTGCGCTGTATTCCGCCTCGAAGCGGCGGATATCGTCGGCGCCCCTGGCCAGCGCCTTGCCGCCTTCCTTCGCCTTCGCCTCGTGCTGGCCCTCGTCGATCCACCAGCGCAGCTTGCCGGTGCCGGTAAAGCGGCCGATCCCCTCGGCCTCGCCGCGCCCGATCTCAACGCAGCCGAGCGCGGCGTAGTAGAGCGCGTCCTCGGGCACCAGGATGCAGTCCTCGACCGATCTTCCCTCGGGCAGGCTGATCCCGCGATCGTGCCAGAGATTCGCCAGATGATGGCGCCAGGCCTGCTGGAGCCCGCGGAAGAACAAGTTCGGGCCGCCCAGTAGCAGAACCTCGGGCAGCGGCGTGTTGCCCTTGGTGAGCGTGGCCAGGTTCTGGTAGACTACCGCCTCGAACAGGCTGGCGATGATCTCGTCTACCGGCACGCCGCCCTTGAGCAGGGTGTTGGCATCGGTCTCGGCGAAGATCCCGCATTTCGAGCTGACCTTGTGCAGGCTCATCCCCTCATAGGGCATCGCAGCCAGATCCTCGGGCGCGATACGCAGCTTGCGCGCGGTCTTCTCTATGAAGGTGCCGGTGCCGCCCGAGCAGGCTGACTGCATGTAGACCTGTTTGCTTGTGCCCTCGCCTGACTCCGTGAAGAAAATCGTCTTCATGTCCTCGCCGCCGATCTCGGAGACGAAGCGGACATCGGGGTGCAGCTTCTCAACGGCGGCGGCAACCGCCACCACCTCCTGGACGAGCTTGCCGCCCAGCATCGGCGCCATCAGCCCGGCGCCGGAGCCGGTCAGAAAGACCGGATCCTCGCCGGCGGTGAGCCCGCAATCGGCCTCCATCCGCTCGAGGAATTCAAGAACCTTCTCGGCCTGGCGAGTGTTGTGGCGCTGGTAATCGCGCCAGAGCACCTCGCCGCCCTCGGTGACCACCGCCTTGACAGTGGTCGAGCCGACATCGATCCCCGCGAATTTCATGGCGCCTGCCTTGCCGGGCGCGCGCCGGCCAGATGAAGGAGCGTATTGGCCGCCATGCCGGCGGCGAGACCGGTGTGCGGAATGCGATAGGTCGCGCGGTTCATCTGTGACCTTGCCTCGAGCAGCGGCTTCGCCTCCTCGGGCGTGAGCCCGGTGCGCTCCATCACCTCGACGAATTCGCGGATGGCGCGCTTCTTGGCCTCGGTCAGGATCATCTGGCAGCGCGAGAGCGCGTGGACCTCGGCGTCGCCCTTGACCTCGATCGGCGCATAGAGCAGTTCCGGATACTTCCCCGTCACGCCGGCCATCGCGCCGACCGACATCGTATTGGGCATGCAGCCATAGGGCGAGAGCTCGCAGATCATGTGAGCTTTCTTCTTGTGGTGCGCCCACAAGGCCTTGCCCACCAGCATGTCGCCCTCGCCGCCCGAGAGCCGGTGGTGGAAATAGGGCGCGGCGAGGCGGCGCAACTCGTACTGGTCGGGCATCTCGAAGGGGATGTCGCCAAGCGCGGCGCGCATCCGGTTGTAGCTCCAGCGAAAGAGCCGCTGCGCACCCTTGAGTGCCGCCAGCTTCGCGCGCGCGCCCTTCTCCACCCCGACATAGTCCTCGATCTTCTGGAGCTGGCAGCGGATCAGGTAATCGAGCCAGACGGCGATCGCCGCCGGGTAGACCTCGGCGCCCTCCGATTCCAGCCAGCGGTGGATATTGTAGTTCGGATCGCCCTCGACGGTCTGAAGGTAGAACTCGCCGGTGATCTTGACGATCGGCTTGACCCGGATCCGGTCGACCTCGATCGCCTCAAACTTCCTGAAGACCTCGCGCAGGGCCTTGATGAAGTAGCCGGTCGACATGTGCCAGGCGACGGTGCCCCATTTGCGCCCCCGGTAGGGGCGAGTGCGAAACACCTCGGCCAGATATGCGACGCATTCGGCCACCACCGCGTCGGTCTGACCGGCCTGCACCTCGTAGGGACGCGTCCGGTATTCGAGCCCCTGAAGCACGTCGGTGCACAGGATGCCCCAGACCGCGCCGACGGTCAGCGGCATGTTGATGTCGAGCCCGCCACCGGCAGAGGTCCCCTGTTCGGGCTGCTTCTGATCGATCAGGAACATCCGGAACGAGTCCAAGCCGATATTGCGCAAGGCCAGCTCGTAGCTCTGGTGATACTGCCCGAACCGGCAGGCCCCGCAGGAGCCGGCAGTCACATGGATATAGCGATCCGAGACTTCGCTGGCGCCCATTCTGTCGGCTTCGCCCTGCAGGAAATTCGCAAGGTTGCCGGTGGTGAAGCTGGTCGGACAACATTGACCGATATCGGCGAGTTCGCGGCCTCGCAGCAGGTCGTCCTTGATCGCCGGAGGCAGCGGGCGCGCGTTATAGCCCATATTCGCGAAAACCGCCTGCAACACTTGCTCGGCACGCCAGTGCAGGCCGCCGAACAGTATCTCGACATGCTCGATCTGCTCCTTGGTGACCGGCGCCGGGGCATAGGTGCGGAAGTGGTGCTTTGCTGAAATGTTCACGCCCCCTCCTCGATCGCATTCCTGAGGCTAAAAAAGATGCATTGAAGATCCCGATTCCGGCGATGTGTATTACGGTCGGCACTGGTGGTGTCGCGCCATGCCCCGGGTTCGGCGCTCATGTGATGGCGCCATGAGCGCGTGGGCCGGGCTGTGGCGGCAGCCATGGAACGCAACGATTTCCAGCGCCGGGCCGGGCAGATACGGGCACCCACCGCATAAGTTGATCCCCGGCGCCGAAACCACGCTAACCGGCGTCCTGGTCGTCGAGCAGGAAGCTGATCTTGGCATTCACCCTGTAGCTGCTGATTCTGCCGTTCTCGACGGACGCATTCATTTCCTTGATATAGATCGACTTGACGTTGCGAACCGATTTCGAGGCTTGCGTGACCGCGTTTTGCGCCGCGTCCTCGAAGCTCTTGTCGGATTCGGCGAGGACCTCGATCACCTTGAG
>PWLT01000367.1 GCA_003558415.1 Hyphomicrobiales bacterium | reverse complement strand
TTAGCATTGCCGCCGCCATCTCGTCCCCGGCGCGCAGCCCGGCCACGGCCTGCGCGGCGAGCATGGCGGCGAGCACGATGATCCCCGCGCCCACGACGATCAGCGGCAGATCGCGCCAGCGGATGCGCAGCCTGCCGCAAGGCCGCCCCTGCCACAGCAGCCGCTCGCACGGCTCCAGCGCCTCGGACCAGTCGGACCCCCTTCGCGGGGTCAGCGCGTATGGCTGCGGGGGATCGGCCAGCATCGTCATTGCGCGGCCTTGCGCCGCTTGCGCGCGGCCACGATATCGCCAACCACCGACTCGGGGTCGCCGATATGCTTGAGCAGGTGCTTGTCGCCGGCGCGGGTGATGATCTGAATGTCGCCCATCAGTCGGCGCACCGCCTCGATTTCCAGCAGCATGACCGAGCGCCGGCCATCGGGCAGCACCAGGCGGCGGTTGGTCAGCCACCAGCGCGCGCCCAGCAGTTCGGAGGCCATGTAGAGCCCGCGCACTCCGATTGCGGCCGCGGCAGCAAGAGGCGCGAGGGCAGCATATTCGTTGCCCATCAGCCACAGGCCAACGCCCACGAGGATCATGGCGATCAGCCCCAGCACGCCGTGATCGCGCCAGTAGCGCCCCTTGTCCGCCCGGATTTCGCGCAGGATCTTCTCGCCCTTTTCCAGTTCGGGTTCCTCAGCCATGCGGTGGAGCCTCCTCCCGCGCCAATTGCAGGTTTTCGGCCAGCAGTTCCATCGCTGCCATGCGCACGGCCACGCCCATCTCCACCTGCTCCTGAATGACGCTGCGGTTGATGTCGTCGGCCAGGGTGCCGTCGATTTCGACGCCGCGATTCATCGGGCCGGGATGCATGACGATGGCATCCTCCCTGGCATGCGCCAGCTTCTCGGCGTCGAGCCCGAAGCGGTGGTAGTATTCGCGCTCCGAGGGGATGAAGGCGCCATCCATGCGCTCCTTCTGGAGCCTGAGCATCATCACCACATCGGCCCCTTCTAGCCCGGCGCGCATGTCGTCGAACACCTCCACCCCGAAATCCGCCACGCCCGCGGGCATCAGCGTGGGCGGCCCCACCAGCCGCACGCGGTTTTCCATCTTGCCCAGCAGCAGGATGTTGGAGCGCGCGACGCGCGAATGCGCGATGTCGCCGCAGATGGCCACCGTGAGCCGGTGCAGCCGTCCGCGCGCGCGACGGATCGTGAGCGCGTCGAGCAATGCCTGTGTGGGGTGTTCATGGCGCCCGTCGCCGGCATTGAGCACCGCGCAGGTAACCTTCTGGGCAAGCAGATCGACGGCGCCGGAATTGGGGTGGCGCACGACCAGCAGATCGGGATGCATGGCGTTGAGCGTCAGCGCCGTGTCGATCAGCGTCTCGCCCTTCTTGAGGCTGGAGGCGGCCATGGACATGTTCATCACATCCGCCCCCAGCCGCTTCCCGGCCAGTTCGAAACTCGCCTGCGTGCGGGTCGATGCCTCGAAGAACATGTTGATCTGCGTCATGCCCGCCAGCACTTCGGCATGTTTGGAGGGGCCACGGTTGAGCGCGACGTAATGCTCGGCACGGTCGAGCAGGGCGCGGATATCGTCTTGCGTGAGCGGCTCGATCCCCAGCAGATGGCTTGCGCGGAATGTCATGGCGGCTCCCCGTCCCGGTCCGGCGCGTTATAGGAACCGCGCGCAGGGGCGACAAGGGCGCTTTACCGCGGCGCTGGGCGGGCCTACCTTGCGGATCATGCTGGACGGGTTGGATCATCACGCGGCGCGCGCGCTTCTGGAGTGGCAGATGGAACTCGGCGCGACCGAGGCCATCGGTGAGACCCCGGTCAACCGCTATGACCTGCCCGCCGCCGCCCCTGCGCCCGCGCTGCCCGCGGCCCCGGCTGCGCCCGTCATACCGGCGGGTGAGGACGCCGGGGTGGGCGCCGATCCCGTCGTGGCGGCGCGCGCGGCGGCGCAGGCTGCGCCCGATCTTGCCACGCTGGCAGCGGCGCTGGCGGCTTATGATCACTGCGAACTCAAACGCGGGGCACGCAACACGGTCTTCGCCGATGGCCGCCCCGGCGCACGAATAATGATCATCGGCGAGGCGCCGGGGCGCGACGAGGACATCCAGGGCCTGCCCTTCGTCGGGCGCGCGGGGCGGCTTCTGGACCGGATGTTCGCGGCCATCGATCTGGCGCGCGACGCAGTGGACGCGGAATCCGCGCTCTACATCACCAATATCCTGCCCTGGCGCCCGCCCGAAAACCGCCGCCCCACGGCCGAGGAATGCGCGATGCTCCTGCCCTTCGTCGAGCGTCATGTGGAGCTTGCCGGTCCCGACCTGCTGGTCCTAATGGGCAACACCCCCTGTTCGGCGATCCTTGGCCGTGGCGGTATCACCCGGCTGCGGGGCAACTGGGTCGAGGCGCTGGACCGCCCGGCGCTCCCGATGGTCCACCCCGCCTATCTGTTGCGCACCCCGGCCGCCAAGCGCGAAGCCTGGGCCGATCTGCTGTCGCTCAAGGCGCGCCTGAAGGAGATCGCATGAGCCGCATCGACGAGAGCCTTGAATTCATCCCCGTGCGTTTCGCCGTGCTCACGGTCTCCGACACGCGCAGCGCCGGCGACGACCGCTCGGGCGATACACTGGCAGGCCGGATCGAGGCAGCGGGCCATGTGCTGGCCGAGCGCGCCATCTGCCGCGACGAGCGCGCCGAGATCGCCGCGCGGCTGCGCGGCTGGTGCGCCGATCCGGGCATCGATGCGGTGATCTCCACCGGAGGCACAGGGCTGACCGGGCGCGACGTGAGCGTGGAGGCGCATCGCGACGTTTATGAAAAGGAGATCGAGGCCTTCGGCACGGTCTTCACCATGGTGTCGCTCGACAAGATCGGCACCTCCGCCATCCAGTCGCGCGCCTGCGCGGGCGTCGCGGGGGGCACCTATCTCTTCGCCCTGCCGGGCAGCCCCGGTGCCTGCAAGGATGCCTGGGACGAGATCCTCGCGGTGCAGTTCGATTACCGTCACCGCCCCTGCAACTTCGTCGAGATAATGCCGCGCCTCGATGAGCATCTGCGACGGAAATGAAGGTGTTGGCCGTAACAGTGTTGTTGGTTTGGCTCGGGGCCGGATTGGACTAGATGCTTGTTGTCGGTCCCTTGCTGGGCTGGCCGGAACGGATTGTTAGATGCGCTTTCTCTTTCGCAGCCTGCTCGGGGTGTTTCTGTTCACGCTCAGCGTGGCGCTGCTCGCGGCGGCGGGCTACACGATCTACGCCGCCGTGCAGGCCAGCATGGCCGAGGGTGATCGCCCGCGCATGGCGCAGGAGCGCGTGTTCGCCGTGCGGCTGGTGACGGTCGAGTCCGGCACCGCCACCCCGGTTCTCGAGACCTTCGGCGAGGTACGCGCCCGCCGCGCGCTCGATCTGCGCGCGCCCATCGGCGGGCGGGTGGCCAAACTGGCTGACGGTTTCGAGGACGGCGCCATGGTTCGCGCCGGGGACCTCCTGATGCGCCTTGACGACGACGATGCCCGCGCCGCGCGCGACATGGCGCAAGCCGATCTGCGCCGCGCCGAAGCCGAGTTGCGCGAAGCCGAACGCGCCACGGAACTGGCGCAGGAGGATCTCGAGGCGGCGGTCGAGCAACGGGATTTGCGCGCCCGCGCGCTGGCGCGCCAGCAGGATCTCGCCGGGCGCGGAGTCGGATCCGAGGCGGCGGTGGAGACGGCCGAACTGGCGCTCTCCTCGGCGCGTCAGGCGGTGGTGTCACGCCGTCAGGCGGTGGCACAGACCGAGGCGAACGCCGAGCAGGCCGAAACCGCACTCGCGCGCCAGCGCCTCGCGCTGGCCGAGGCCGAGCGGCGGTTGGCCGACACCACGCTGCACGCCGCCTTCGACGGCACACTCAGCGAGGTTTCCGTGGCGGCGGGCGGGCTGCTCACCGCGAATGAGCGCATCGCGCGGTTGATCGACCCGGCCGAACTGGAGGTGTCCTTCCGCGTCTCGACCGCGCAATACTCCCGGCTGCTCGGCGACGATGGCGCGCTGGTCCGCGCACCGATGGAAATCGGGCTCGACGTGATGGACACCGAGATCATGGCCACCGGGCGTCTCGACCGGGTCGGCGCCTCGGTCGGCGAGGGTCAGACGGGGCGGCTGATCTATGCCCGGCTCGACACGGCGCCCGGCTTTCTGCCCGGCGATTTCGTGACAGTGCGGGTGCGCGAGCCGGCGCTGGAGCAGGTCGCGCGGCTTCCCGCTACGGCGGTCGATGCGGGCTCCACCGTTCTGGTGCTGGACGGGTCCGAACGGCTGGAGGAGGCGGCGGTGGAGATCCTGCGCCGCCAGGGCGACGATGTGCTCGTGCGCGCGGCGGGGCTGGACGGGGCCGAGGTGGTGGCCGAGCGCGCGCCGACGCTGGGCGCGGGCATACGCGTGCGTCCGGTTCGCCCCGATCCCCCGCCGCCCGGCGCCGATGCCGGGGCAGCGGATGACGAGCCGCGCGCCAAGGCGGCGATGGTAGAGCTCTCGCCCGAGCGCCGCGCCGAACTCATCGCCTTTGTTGAGGGCAATGATCGGATGCCCGAACCGGCGCGCCAGCGCCTCATCGCGCAGCTCTCAAGCGAGCGGGTGCCCGCGCAGGTCGTCGAGCGGCTGGAGAGCCGCATGCGGGGGGGCTGAGCCATGCCCGAGACCCGCCCCGAGCGGGGCGCGCGCGGCGAGGGTCCCGTGCGCAAGTCGATCAATGTCGGCGCGGCGGCGATCTTTCGCTATTTCACCCGCCACCGCACGGCGGCCAACCTCCTGCTGGTGCTCATGGTGGTGGCCGGGGCGCTGGCGGTGCCCAACATGCGCGCGCAATTCTTTCCCGATGTCGTGCGCCAGAGCCTTTCGGTCTCGATCAACTGGCAGGGCGCGGGGGCCGAGGATCTCGACCGCACGGTGGTCGAGATGCTGGAGCCGGCGCTTCTGGTGGTTGAGGGTGTGGTCGGCTCGACCGCGCAGTCACGCGAAGGCAATGCGCGCATCACGCTGGAATTCGAGAGCGGCCATGACATGGCCCGCGCGAATGAGGACGTGCAATCGGCCATCGACGCGGCCGGCAGTCTGCCCGAGGGCGCCGACGATCCGGTGATCCGCCGCTCGGGCTGGACCGACAGGGTGAGCGATGTGGTCATCACCGGCCCGGTCTCCGTCGATCAGTTGGGCCGTTTCGCGGATGAATACGTCACCGAGCTGTTTGCCCGCGGCGTCACGCGCACCACGATCCGCGGCGTGGCAGCGCCCGAGACGGTGGTGGAGGTGCCCTCGGCCGCGCTGCTGCGCCATGACCTGTCCATGGCCGATATCTCAAGCGCCATCGCCGCCGAAACCCGCGCCGATCCGGCCGGCGATGTCAGCGGCGGCGCGGCGCGGGTGCGCGCGGGAAGTCCGCGCCGAACGGCCGAGGAGATATCGAACATCATCCTGCGCAGCGGCACCGATGGCTCCAGCCTGCGCGTGGGCGATGTGGCCGAGGTGCGTGTCGAGGGCGTGGACCGCGAGCGCGCCTATTTCGCCGGTCCGGACCCGGCCGTCGTGGTGCAGGTTGCGCGCTCCGAGCAGGGAGATGCCATCGCGCTGCAACGCATCGCGCAGGAGGTCGCCGACGAATTGATGCTCACCCTGCCGCAAGGCGTGAGCGTCGAGCTGATCCGCACCCGTGCCGAGGTGATCTCGGGCCGATTGCAGATCCTGCTGTCGAACGGGGCGATGGGACTCGCGCTGGTGGTGGGGCTGCTGTTTCTGTTTCTCAACGCGCGCACCGCCTTTTGGGTGGCGGCGGGGATCCCGGTGGCGATGCTGGCCGCCATCGCGGCGATGTACGCCATGGGGCTGACCTTCAACATGATGTCGCTCTTCGCGCTGATCATCACGCTGGGGCTCGTGGTCGATGACGCGATCGTGGTGGGCGAACATGCCGACTGGCGCGCGCGCGAGTTGGGCGAGAGCACCGCCCAGGCGGCCGAGCGCGCGGCCACGCGCATGGCACAGCCAGTCTTTGCGGCCTCGATCACGACCGTGATCGCCTTCATGGGGCTCGTGGCCATCGGCGGCACCTTCGGCAACCTGATTGCCGACATCCCGCTGACGGTGATCGCGGTGCTGGTGGCCTCCTTGGTCGAGTGTTTCCTGATCCTGCCCAACCACATGCATCACGCGCTGATCTCGGCAGCGAAGGAACGCTGGTATGACTGGCCCTCGCGCCAGGTCAACCGGGGCTTTCGCTGGGTGCGGGAGCGGGGGTTCCGCCCGCTTATGGGTCTGGTGATCGCGGCGCGCTACCCGGTGATCGCGGGGCTGATCCTGCTGCTGGCGATTCAGGCGGCGCAATTCGTGCGCGGCGACGTGCAATGGCGGTTCTTCGTGCCGCCCGAGCAGGGCTCGATCACCGGCAATTTCGCCATGCTGCCGGGCGCCGGGCGCGGCGATACGCTGGAGATGATGCGCGAACTGCAGCGCGCCACCGAGGCGGTGAGCGCGCGTTATGAGCAGGAACATGGCCGCGATCCGGTCGTCTATGCCATCGCCGAGATCGGCGGCAATGCCGGGCGCGGCCTGTCGGGGCAGGAATCGAAGGATGCCGGGTTGCTCGGCTCCATCGCCATCGACCTGATCGACGTGGATTTCCGGCCCTATTCCTCCAACGAATTCGTCGCTGCGCTTCAGGAGGAGGTGGTTGCCCATCCGCAGCTCGAAACCCTGAGCTTCCGCAGCTGGGGCGCCGGGCCGGGCGGCGATTCGCTGGCGGTGCGCTTCTCGGGCGCGGGGTCGGAGACACTCAAGGCCGCGGCCGAATCGCTCAAGACCGCGCTGGCGCCGGTGCCCGAGGTCTCGGGGCTGGAGGACAGCCTGCCCTATGACAAGGAGGAGCTGAGCCTGACCCTGACCGCGCAGGGCCAGGCGCTGGGCTTTGATGTGGAGGGGCTGGGCCGGGTTCTGCGCCACCGGCTCAACGGGATCGAGGCTGCAAGCTTCCCCGACGGGCCGCGCACCGCGCGCGTGCATGTGCAGCTACCGCCCGAGGAGCTGACCGCCGATTTCCTCGACCGCACGCTGTTGCGCAGCGCTTCGGGGCAGTATGTGCCGCTGGCCGATATCGTCTCCGTCGAAAGCCGCACCGGGTTTTCGACCATCCGCCGCGAGGACGGGGTGCGGGTGGTCACCGTCAATGGCGATGTGTCCGAGGACGACCCGGCGCGGGCGAGCGAGATCAACGAGGATCTGCGCAGCACCATCCTGCCGCGCATCGCCGAGGAACACGGCGTGAGCTGGGAGCTTTCGGGCCTTGCCGAGGATGAGCGCGAATTCCTCAGCGAGGCGCTGATCGGCTTCCTGCTGTGTTTGGCCGGCATCTACCTGGTGCTGGCCTGGGTCTTCGCGAGCTGGACGCGCCCGCTTCTGGTGATGGCGGTGATCCCCTTCGGGCTGGTGGGGGCGATTTATGGACATGCCTCCTGGGGCATGGCGTTCTCGATCTTCTCGGTGGTCGGGCTGGTCGGCATGACCGGGATCATCATCAACGATTCGATCGTTCTGGTGACAACGGTGGATGAGCATGCGCGCGAGCGCGGGCTGTTTCCGGCGATCATCGAGGGTGCGTGCAACCGTCTGCGTCCGGTGCTGCTGACCACGCTGACCACGGTGCTCGGGCTGACGCCACTGCTCTACGAGGGGTCGAGCCAGGCCGAGTTCCTCAAGCCCACGGTGATCACGCTGGTCTACGGGCTGGGCTTCGGCATGGTGCTGGTGCTGCTGATCGTCCCGGCCCTGCTGGCGATGCAGTTCGATCTGATGCGCCTGCGTGTCGCCCTGCGCCGGGCGCTGAAACCGCGCCGCGCGGCGCGCGGGTTGGCCGGGGTGACCTGGGGCGTGATGATCGGCGCGGCGGCGATCTTCGCAGCCACCTTGGGGCATTTCTTCGCCCTTGGCAGCTATCCGGCGGCGCTCGCCCCGTTCCT
>PWLT01000395.1 GCA_003558415.1 Hyphomicrobiales bacterium | reverse complement strand
TGGTTCGGTCGCGGTGTCACGGGTGCGGCCCATGCCCCGCAGGCCTGGTTCGGCAAGGACTGGGCGGATCTGAGCCTTGGCCAGACGGCGTTTCTGGCGGCATTGCTCAAGGGGGCGGGGCATTTCGATCCGGTCCGCTTCCCCGAGCGCGCCCTGGCGCGCCGCGATCATGTGATTGACCGCATGGAAGTGCTCGGCTGGGTCAGTGCAGCGGAGGCCGAGGCCGCCAGGGCTGAGCCGCTCGAAGTGATCCCGGTGCAGCGCCGGGAGGACGGCGATCTATGGGCGGTGCGCGCGGCGGGGGCCGAGATGGCCGAACTCCGACTCGGCTCGGATATCCGGGCCCGGCCGGGGCTGGAGCTTGACCTGACGATCGATCCCCGCTGGCAGCGTATCGCCACGCAGGCACTGCGTGATGGCGTGCAGTCGCTCTCGCCGCTCGGCCCGGCCGGCACGCTTTCGAGCAATCTGCTGCGCAGCTTCGGGGAGGCGTCCGTCTCGAGTGACGATCTTCGCGCCGCCCGCGCCGAAGCTGCCCGGGTTCTGTCGCTGGGGCGCGATTTGCAACGGGTGATCCTGATCGGGCCCGGTGAGGGCGGTATCTGGGAGGCGCTGTCCGACACCGGTGCGGGCCTGCCCAGGCCGATCACCCTGCGCGCCGACCGGTTTCCCGAAGGCTACACGCCGCGCCCGGGGCATATCCTGCCTGCGCGGATGACCGATGAGGGGCTCGCCTTCGAACTGGTTCCCGTGCTGCAGGGTGCAGTCGTGATTCTGAACCCGCGCAACGGTGAAGTGCTGGCCAGTGTCGGCGGCTATGACCCGGATCAGAGCGAATTCGACCGCACCCGTGCCCAGCGCCAGCCGGGATCGTCGATCAAGCCGTTCCTGTGGCTCGCGGCGCTCGATCAGGGCTTTGCCCATGACGAGCCGCTGACAAATTTCGAACGGGATTTTGTCGACGATATCGGCCAGATCTGGCGCCCGCGGAATTATGATCGCAGCCAATCCGATACCATGCCGATGTATCAGGGGCTTGAGCGAAGCTCCAATCTTGTTGCCGTCAGTATCGCCGATATGATCGGTATCGAGTCGATGGCGGCCGTGGCCGAGCGTTTCGGGGCCTATCCACGGGGCGGGATGAAACGGACGCTGAGTTCTGCGCTTGGAACTACCGAACTGCGGTTGAGCGATTTCGTTGCCGCCTATGCCGGGCTGATAAACGATGGCGTGCCGGTCAGCCCGCATGTCGTCAAACGCGCGGCATCGGGGTCGCGGACATTATGGGAGCGCGCCGCATCGGGTACCGGACTTTCCGTCGGCGTGAGTCGGCGGGCGCTTGACGACCTGCTGGCCATGCTGCACGGCGTGGTCTTGCGTGGAACAGCCTTTCAGGCCTTCCAGGGTCACCCTGTCGCGGTCATCGGCAAGACCGGAACATCGCAGCTGCATCGTGATGCCTGGTTCATCGCCCTGACGCCCGATATCGCCGTTGGCGTCTGGCTGGGACGCGACGACAGTCAGCCCATACCCGGAAGGCAGACAGGTGGCATGGCCGCCGCGCCGATCAGCGCCGCGATCCTTCGTGCGGCGCTTTCCGAGGGGCTGATCGATACCCTGGGCATGCGCGGCCGAGCGGCGCCGGCAAATTGGCCTCCCGGGTTGCTGAGCGCGGATTCCTGGGTGGCGGGCGCCGGGCACTACAACGAAGGGGACCGGGGCCGCAGCGGGATGGCGCCCGACACGGGCGACTTCCGGGGGGCACCAAGCGGTAGTGGAGAGGTCGTGATCCGCTCCCTTTACTGACCCGACCTGCCTTCAGCCGGCATGCCGGCGATGATCGGCGAGCGATGCCGAGAACCGGCCCGAGCAACCGCGCGCCGGCGCAGCATGTTAAGGTCGGCCTGTGCAACAGGGACAGTCCGGGCTGGCAACAGGTATCGCGCGATGCGCGGGCATGGCTTGCCCGAACAAAGGCGGCACCTAGCGCGTCGCGACGATCACGTCCGGCACCTTCGCGCGGATGGCTTCGAATTGCGAAGCGTGTGCCGCCTTGGCATCCACCACCAGATGCGCGATGTCGCCGAGCCTGCAATATGAAACCCGGCTGACCCCCCCGATCTTGGAATGATCGGACAGAATCACGGTGTTGCGGGCATTGGCCACCATGGCGCGGGCGATCTCGGCCTCGCGCGGGTCGAAGCTGGTCGCTCCCTGGTGCAGGTCGAGACCGAAGGGGGACAGCAGGGCGAGATCGGCCTGATATCTGGACAGCTCGTTCACCGCCACGCCCCCGAAGGTCGCCGGGGGCTCGGCGTTGAAATCGCCGCCAACCAGGACCGTTCGGTTCGCGCGCGCCTCGGGGCCGGCGCCCTCGCTCAGACGGGCTGCGACATCGACCGAGTTGGTGATGACGGTAAGGCCGCTGAGGCCCGAGAGCCGCTCGGCCAGGATCGCGGTGGTGCTGCCGGCATCGAGGAACAGCGTCTGGCCACTATGCACCAGCCGCGCGGCGGCGGCTGCGATCATGCGCTTTTCCTTCACGCGCACGGAGCTGCGCACGCTGTAGGGCGCCTCGCGCCGTTCCTCGGCCATGATGGCGCCGCCGCGCACGCGGCGAAGCTCGCCGTCGGCTTCCATATCCAGAAGGTCGCGCCGGATCGTTTCGCGTGAGACACCGAATTCCTCGGTCACACGGTCAACCGAGACACGCCCGAAGGTGGAGAGGATCGAGCGGATTCGTTGGCGTCGCTCCTCATGCCACATGGCGTCCCTCCTGCAACCCTGCCGCCCCTGCCGCGCGATCAGGCGCACAACATGTCGAGCGCGCGCGCGTGCAGCTCCGGGGTGGATGCGACGATGACCTCGCCGCCTGATCCCATGTCGAGCGGCTGGCCCGCCCAGTCGGTGATCACGCCGCCCGCGCCCTCGACCACCGGAATGGTTGCCATGAAATCATAGGGCTGCAAACGGTTCTCGATGATCAGATCGACATGCCCGCTGGCGAGCAGGCCGTAGATGTAGCAGTCGCCGCCGAATCGCGGGGTGTGGACCGCCTGCGCGATCGCCTCGACCCGCTCGCGCGTTCGGCCCTCGAAGAAGAGCAGCGAGGTGGTGTAGAAGCGCGCATGAGAAAGCTGCGTGCATCCGCTGACCCGCGCCGACTGGCGTGTGCCGTCGCGGGCCTCGAACAGGGTGCCCTGCGCGCGCGTCCCGATCCAGCGCTCCGACAGGGCGGGCATCTCGATCACGCCGATCTCGGATCTGCCCGAGCAGGTCAGCGCCAGCAGCGTCCCCCAGATCGGCCAGCCGGTAATGAAGCTGCGTGTGCCGTCGATCGGGTCGACGACCCAGATGCAATCGGCATCCATCCCCGCCTGACCGTATTCCTCACCGAAGATGCCGTGTCCGGGGAACCGCTCGCGGATGGCATCGCGCATCAGCTTCTCCACCTCGCGGTCGGCTATGGTGACCGGGCTTTCGTCGCCCTTGACCTCCACATCCATCGGCTCGCGGAAAGAGCGCAGGGCGTGCCCGCCGGCCCGGCGCGCAAGCGCGGCGGCGAATTCCGCCGTTTCGGTCAGGCTCACGCGCCCGGTTGCGGATATTGGCGACTCCATTTCCTGCTCCTCCCGGTCGATGCATTCCACCCCATTAAAGCAATCTTTTGCACAAAAACACAGATTGCCACAAGCGCGACGATGCGCTACCGTTTCCAAAAAGCCGATCCCAAACCCGTCAACAGGAGGTTACCAACATGACCGACAGACTTCGCACATGGACCACCCGTGTCGCGCTCGCACCGCTTGCAGCGGCCGGGCTCGCCGTCGCGCTTCCCGCCGGCGCCGGCACGATCACCGTCTATTCCGCGCTCGAGGAGGAGGAGATCGCGGCCTATCTCGAAGCCGCGCGTGAGGACATGCCCGACCTCGAGGTCAATGTCCTGCGCCTGTCCACCGGCGATCTGGGCGCACGCCTGATCGCCGAGGCCGACAATCCGCAGGCCGATGTGCTGTGGGGCTTTGCGGTGACCAACATCCTCAACCCGCAGATCAGCGATCTTCTGGAGCCCTATGAGGCCGCCGGGCTCGACGCGCTGCCCGATCAGTACAAGGCCGATGATGGCCGCTGGTTCGCGCCGATCGGCTATATGGGCGCGTTCTGCGTGAACCTGCCCCGGCTCGAACAGATCGGCGCCCCGATGCCGCGCAGCTGGGCGGATCTGACCGATCCGGCCTTCGAGGGCGAGGTGGTGATGCCCGATCCGGGCTCTTCGGGAACCGGCTACCTGCAGATCGCTGCCATCCTGCAGGGCATGGGCGAGGAAGCGGGCTGGCAACTCATCGAGGATCTCGATGCCAGCATGGCGCAGTACACGACCTCGGGCTCGCGTCCGTGCCGCATGGCTCAGGTGGGCGAATACACCGTGGGCGCCTCGCTGTCCTTCGTCGCGATGCAGGGCATCTCGCAGGGCTATCCGATGGAGATGGTGATCCCCGAGGATTACGCGGGCTTCGAGCTTGAGGCCAACGGGCTGATCGCCGGGACCGAGAACGAGGAAGACGCCAAGCGGTTCCTCGACTGGACCATGTCGGACAGCGCGACGCAGGTCTACTCGGAATACAAGTCCGTGGTGACCATCCCCGGCGTGCCGCGCTCGCCGCTTGCGGACGAGGCGAACCTGCCCGAGAATCTCGACGAGGTTCTCTTCCCGATGGACTTCGCCGCCTCCGGCGAGCAGCGCGAGGCGATCATCGAGCGCTGGCGCAACACCGTCGGCCGCTGAGACAGTGACGCAATTCGCCCCTTCGCGGCCTGTTCGCGGAGGGGCGCCCATGAGGACACTCGCGCCCCATGCACCTTGAAATCAGGGACATCTCGAAATTCTTCGGCGACTTCCAGGCGTTGCGCGAGGTCAGCCTCGATGTCGGCGGCGACGAGTTCGTCTGCCTTCTGGGGCCGAGCGGATGCGGCAAGACCACGCTCTTGCGAATCGTCGCCGGGCTGGAGCCCTATGACAGCGGCACGCTGATGCTGGGCGGGCGCGATCTGCGCGAGGTCGATGCGCAGCACCGGGGCTTCGGCATCGTCTTCCAGTCCTATTCGCTGTTTCCCAACATGACCGTGTCCGAGAATATCGGCTACGGACTGAAAATCCAGAAATGGCCGCAGGAGCGGATCAACGCCAAGGTGCGCGAGCTGATGGAGCTGGTCCGGTTTCCCGAACTGGCCGAGCGTTACCCGCATGAGCTGTCGGGCGGGCAGCAGCAGCGCGTGGCGATCGCGCGCGCCATCGCCGTGGACCCGAAGCTCCTGCTGCTCGACGAGCCGCTTTCGGCGCTTGATGCGCGGGTGCGCGCAGAGATGCGCGCAGAGATCCGCGACGTCCAGCGCAGGCTGGGAATCCCGACGATCATGGTCACCCATGATCAGGAGGAAGCCCTGACCATGGCCGACAAGGTCGTGTGCATGAAGGATGGCCGGATCGAGCAGGTCGGCACCCCGCATGAGCTCTACGCCCGGCCGCAGACCCGTTTCGTGGCCGATTTCGTCGGTATCAGCAACCTGCTCGACGAGGCCGAGGCCGCGCGGCTGATTCCCGAGGTCGTCAATCGCAAGCCGAAGGAGGGGGGCGCCCATCTGCTCGCACTCAGGCCCGAGGAGATCGGCCTGCGCAAGGAGGATGACGGCGCGGGCGAGGTCACGGCGGTCACCTTCCTGGGCAATATCAACCGCATTCAGATCGAATGGCAGGGCCGCGAGCTCGTGGCCGAGGTTCACCGCACGACCGATGTCGCGCCGGGCGACCGGGTCGCGTTTGAGGTCGGGCCAGAATCGGGCGCATGGGTGCGCGCATGAGGATGCCGGCGCATAGTGCGGACACCGCCGGCGCCGAGGAGGGTGCCGGCAGGCGCGCCGGCCTTCGCGGCCACGCAAGCCAGGCCAGGCTGCTCTATGGTGTGGCCTTCATCGTGCCGATGATCGGTCTGGCGCTGTTCTTCCTTTACCCGCTGGTTCTGGTCATCCAGCGCAGTTTCGTGCAGCGTGACGGCGCCATGGGGCTGGGAAACTATGCCGATGTCATTGCGATGTCGCACATCCCCGGCGTCATCGCCAACAGTCTGATCATGAGCTCGATCACAACGGTGATCTGCATCGTGCTGGGCTTTGCCATCGCCTATCTGCTTCAGCGCACGACGATCATCGGCCAGACACTGATCACCGTGGCGCTTCTGCTGCCGCTGCTGGCGCCCTCGCTCGTGCAGGCGCTGGGGCTGTTGTTCCTGTTCGGGCGCAACGGGCTGGTGAACCAGTTCACCGGCTGGGATCTGCAGATATACGGCCTTTGGGGGCTCGTGATCTCCAACAGCATGTATGCGCTGCCGCAGGCGGTGATGATCATCCAGGCCTCGCTGCGCCATTCCGACGTGCGCTATTACGACGCCGCGATGCTCATGGGCGCATCGCACTGGCGCCGCTTCGTGGACATCACCCTGCCCAACGCCAAGTTCGGCCTGCTCAGCGCCGCCTTCGTGGTGTTCACCGTCACGATCACCGATTTCGGCAACGCCGCCGTGATCGGCGGCAACTACCGCGTGCTGGCGACCGAGATCTATTCGCAGGTGGTCGGGCAGATGAATTTCAACATGGGCGCGGTGATCGGGATATTCCTTCTGATCCCGACGCTGGTGGCCTTCTATATCGAGAAGGTCGCCTCGCAGCGCCAGTTCGGCGGCGGATCGAGCAGCGCCATTCCGGTGCCCAAACACTTCCTGGCGTCGCGCGACATCCCGCTGGGGCTGGTCGCGCATCTTGCGGCACTGTTCATCATCGCCGTGGTGCTGACCGTCATCTTCGCCAGCTTCGTGCAGCTCTGGCCCTACCGGATGAGCCTGACGCTGAACAACTACAACATCACCACGGCCGGGGGGTATACGCCGCTCTGGACATCGCTGATCGTCTCCACCCAGGCGGCGGTGATCGGGGTGGTGCTGCTGTTTGCGCTGGTGCTCGCGCAGCGGCGGCTGCCGCGCCGGGCGGCGAAGGCGGTTTATCTTCTGGCCATCGTGCCGGTGGGGGTGCCGGGGCTGGTGCTGGGCCTGTCCTATGTGCTGTCGTTCAACGTGGCCGGGCCGGTGCTGGGGGCGCTCTATGGGACGGCGCTGCTGATCGCCTTCTGCAACTTCTATCACTACCACTCGCAGGGGTTCCTGACGATGGTGGCGGGTATCCGCGGGGTCCCGGCTTCACTCGAGGAATCGGTGACCTGCATGGGCGGCAGCCCGATGCGCGGGCTGCGCGATGCGGTGCTGCCGATCATGCTGCCCACATTGGTGGCGGTGTTCTTCTTCCTGTTCATGCGCTCGATGGTGACGCTTTCGGCGGTGATCTTCCTGATCACGCCGACGATGAGCGTGGGCGCGGTGTCGGTGCTCAGGCTCGATCAGGCCGGGTTTACCACCCAGGCGGCTGCGTTTTCGGTGTGCATCATGGCGCTGGTCTTGCTTGCGATGGGGCTGATGAAGCTCACCCTGGTGTGGCTTGAGCGCCGCGGCCGCAACGCGGCGGCGATGGCGCGCGCCGCCTGAACGCACCGCCCCCGCGTGCGCCTCAGGCGCCGAAAGCGGTGGCAGGTCGATGCTGATGGGTCATGCGGTTTTCGGCACTCTGCGGGCGCGGGCGCATCGCGACGCATCGCGTTCGGCGTGCCGGTCAACTGCCACGCGCGCCTGGCAGTTCATGCCCATGTCGCCGAAGATGATAGGGAAGCGCAGGCTCAGGCGTTCGGTATTGTCGCTAATGTCCCGACTATCATGCAGGCCACCGGCAAGAGGCAACGGCGTTCGTCCTGTGTGAATTCGGGCCGTGACGCGCCCCGCGCCCGGTCTGCATCGATGAGCACGAGAGTGACGCGGCGGGGTTGCCGGTTCGGCCGGTGGGCCGAAACGGGTCACCGGCTGAACCGCCGGTCAAGCGAAGGCTTCAGC
>PWLT01000153.1 GCA_003558415.1 Hyphomicrobiales bacterium | reverse complement strand
GGGGCCAGTTGCAGGAGCCCCCTCATGCCCGCCGCACCCGATCCCGTGGAGCTTGCCGCCGAACTGATCCGCTGCCCTTCGGTCACGCCCGAGGAGGGCGGAGCGCTCACCCTGCTCGAGATGCTGCTCGCCGAGGCGGGGTTCGAGTGCATGCGGGTGGACCGGGGCGGCGTGCCCAACCTTTTTGCGCGCTGGGGACCGAAGGGGCATGCGCGCACCTTCGGCTTCAACGGCCATACCGATGTCGTTCCCCCCGGCCCGCGCGCGGCCTGGAGTGTGGACCCGTTCAGCGGCGAGATCCGCGACGGCAAGCTCTGGGGGCGCGGCGCGGCCGACATGAAATCGGGTGTCGCGGCCTTCGTGGCGGCCGCCATCGCGCGGGTGCAGGAGGCCCCGCCCGAGGACGGCGCCATCATCCTCACCATCACCGGAGATGAGGAAGGCGATGCGGTGGACGGCACGCGCGCGCTGCTCGACTGGATGGCGCGCGAGGGCGAATCCATGGCCGCCTGCATCGTGGGCGAGCCCACATGCCCCGAGCGCATGGGCGAGATGGTCAAGATCGGCCGGCGCGGCTCGCTCACCGCGGATTTCACCGTCACGGGCAGGCAGGGCCACACCGCTTATCCGCACCGCGCGCGCAACCCGCTGCCCGCCCTCGCGGGGCTGGTGCACCGTCTGGCGGGGCATGTGCTCGATGAAGGGACCGCGCATTTCGACCCCTCGACGCTGGCGATCACCACCATCGACACCGGCAACCCCGCCAACAACGTCATCCCCGGCCAGGCGCGCGCCACCGTCAACATCCGCTTCAACGACGCCCACAGCGCCGCGGGGCTGGAGGACTGGCTGCGCGCGGAGGCAGCACGGGCCGCCGCAAGCGCTGGTGTGGAGATCGATGTGGCGGTGCGCGTCTCGGGCGAGAGCTTCGTCACGCCGCCCGGTCCCCTGAGCGAGATCGTCACCCGCGCCGTGGCCGAGGTGACAGGGGTGGAGCCCGCGCTTTCGACCTCCGGGGGCACCTCGGATGCGCGCTTCATCAAGGACCACTGCCCGGTGGTGGAGTTCGGGCTGGTCGGGCAGACGATGCATCAGGCCGACGAGCATGTGGAGATCAATCATATCCACCAGCTCGCCGCGGTGTATCGCCGGGTGCTCGACCGCTGGTTCGGCTGAGGCAGGCGCGATGCGCATCATCGCGGGCAGGCACAAGGGGCTGGCGCTGGCGGCGCTGGGCGCGGGCGATGCGCGCGCGCATCTGCGCCCCACCTCCGACCGGGTGCGCGAGAGCCTGTTCAACCTGCTCCAGCACGGCGCGCATCCCGACCCGGTGCCCGATGCGCGGGTGCTGGACCTCTTCGCCGGGACGGGGGCACTTGGCTTGGAGGCGCTCTCTCGCGGGGCGGCGCATGTGACCTTCATCGACGAGGGCGCCAAGGCCCGCGCGCTGTTGCGCGAGAACATCGCGCGGATGCACGCCATGGGTGCGACCCGCGTGTGGCGGCGCAATGCCACGCGGCTGGGCGAGAACCGCGGCGCGCCCTTCACGCTGGTCTTTCTCGACCCGCCCTATGGCAAGGGGCTGGGCGCGCTGGCACTGGCCTCGGCCGTGGCGGGGGGCTGGGTGGCGCCCGGCGCCGTCATCGTGTGGGAGGAGGACGCCGCGCGGGACGCGCCCGAGGGCTTTGCCCCGCGCGTGCAGCGCCGTTACGGCGAGAGCTGGATCACGATCATGACCTTCGAGAACGGGGCAGGGTGATGAACCCGCGCCGTGGCGCGCCTGCCCCGGCGCTTGCTCCAAGGGCAGCGGCGGGAGCCTCCGGCGGGGATATTTGAGCGAAAAAGAAGGCCGGTGCGCTCAGCCCTCCGTGCCCCAGCCCGAGACGGCCTTGACCTCGAGGAAGTCCTCGATGCCCCAGACCCCGCCCTCGCGGCCATTGCCGGACTGCTTCATGCCACCGAAGGGTGCGCCCGGGCCGCGCGGCTTGCCGTTCATCTCGACCATGCCCGAGCGCAGGCGCCGCGCCACGCGCTGGCGGCGGGCGTCATCCTGGCTCTGGACGTAATTGGTCAGCCCGTAGGGGGTGTCGTTGGCGATGCGGATCGCTTCTTCCTCACTCTCGAAGGGGATGATCGACAGGACGGGGCCGAAGATTTCCTCGCGCGCGATGGTCATGTCATTGGAGACATCGGCAAAGACGGTGGGGCGGACGAACCAGCCGCGATTGAGCCCCTCGGGCCGGCCGGTGCCCCCGGCGACCAGGCGCGCGCCCTCGTCGATGCCCTTCTGGATCAGGGTCTGGATCTTGTCGAACTGCGCCTCGCTCACCGCGGGGCCGATATGGCGGCCCTCTTCGCTTGCCGGGCTGACGCGGGTGGCCTCGGCCGTCTCCCGCGCGGTCTCGACGGCCGCATCGTAGATGTCGCGGCTCACCAGCATCCGAGTGGGGGCGTTGCAGCTCTGACCGGTATTGTTGAAGCAATGCGCCGCGCCGCGCTTGACGGCTTTCTCGTCGGCATCGGCGAAGATGATGTTGGCACCCTTGCCGCCCAACTCCAGATGCACGCGCTTGAGCGTGTCGGCGGCGTTCTTGGAGATCGCCACCCCCGCGCGGGTCGACCCGGTGAAGCTGACCATGTCGACATCGGGGTGGCCCGAAAGCTGCGTGCCCACGCCGGCGCCATCGCCATTGACGAGGTTGAACACGCCGCGCGGCACGCCGGCCTCGTGCAGGATCTCGGCAAACAGCATCGCCGAGAGCGGCGCGAGCTCGGAGGGCTTGAGCACCATCGTGCAGCCCGCCAGCAGCGCCGGGATGGTCTTGAGCGTGATCTGGTTCATCGGCCAGTTCCACTGCGTGATCAGCGCCGCCACCCCGACGGATTCCTTGATGATGCGGTCGTCGGGGGCGTGATCGCCCAGCGGCGCCTCGAATTCGATCTGCTCGAAGGCCTTGATGAAATTCCTGATATGGCCCGTCCCGGCGCCGACCTGGTTCTTGCGCGACAGATCGATGGGCGCGCCCATCTCCATGCTGATCGTCTGCGCCATGTCCTCGGCGCGCGCCTCATAGACCTCGCCGATCCGGCGCACCAGCGCGAGGCGCGCGGCAGGGTCGCCATAGGCCCAGCCCTCCCAGGCCGCGCGGGCGGCGGCGACGGCGGCGTCGGTATCGGCCTGGCCGCCCAGCGAGATCACGGCACAGGGTTCCTCGGTCGAGGGGTTGATCACCTCGAGTTCCCGGCCCGCGCGCGGCGCTGCCCACTGCCCGTCAATGTAGAATTCACGCTTTTCCAGCATCGTCATCTCCTTGAGCTTTGCGACACAGTGTCACCGCTTCGCGGAAGTGACAAGCAACCCCCTTCCGCCCGCCCACAGGGCACATACATCAGGCTGAGCCTTCATGATGACGAAGGCCGAAAAGGAGCCGAGATGAGCCTTCGTATCAACGATGTCGCCCCCGATTTCACCGCCGAGTCAACCGAGGGCTCGATCTCCTGGCATGAGTGGATCGGCGAGAGTTACGCGATCCTGTTCAGCCATCCGAAGGATTTCACCCCGGTCTGCACCACCGAGTTCGGCGCGCTCGCGCGCCTCTCCCCGGAATTCGCCAAGCGCGGCACCAAACTCGCGGGGATCTCGATCGACCCGGTGGAGGAACACATGCGCTGGAAGGCCGATATCGAAAAGACCTCCGGCGCCGCCGTGACCTTTCCGATCATCGCCGACCCCCGGCTCGAGATCGCCAAGCTCTACGACATGCTGCCCGCCGATGCCTGGCTGCCCGACGGGCACACGGCGAACGACACGGCGACCGTGCGCACCACATTCATCATCGGCCCCGACAAGCGCATCCGCCTGGCATTGATCTATCCGATGTCGGTGGGCCGCAACTTCAAGGAAATCCTGCGCGCGCTCGACGCGATACGGCTGGCCGATGGCGCCCCGCTCGCCACACCTGCGGATTGGTACCCCGGCGAGGATGTGATCGTGGCGCTGTCACTGTCCGACGATGAGGCGCGGGCGCGTTTCGGCGAGATGGAGATGCTCCTGCCCTATCTGCGCAAGACCAGGGCGCCCGGCTGAGACCGGCTCAGTCGCGCAGCAACTCGTTGATCCCGACCTTCGCGCGGGTGCGGGCATCCACCTTCTTGACGATCACCGCACAATAGAGGTTCACACCCCCCGTGGACGGCATCGAGCCCGACACCACCACCGCGCCCGCGGGCACCTCGCCATAGCTCACCTTGCCGGTTTCGCGATCCACGATCTTGGTGGACTGGCCGATATAGACGCCCATGCCCAGCACAGCGCCCTCGCGCACGATCACCCCCTCGACCACCTCGGAGCGCGCGCCGATGAAGCAGTTATCCTCGATGATGGTGGGCTCGGCCTGCAGCGGCTCCAGCACGCCGCCGATGCCCACACCGCCTGAGAGATGCACACCCTTGCCGATCTGCGCGCAGGAGCCCACCGTGGCCCAGGTATCGACCATCGTGCCCTCGCCGACATGGGCGCCGAGATTGACGAAACAGGGCATGAGCACCACGCCGGGCGCGATATAGGCCGAGCGGCGCACGACGCAGTTGGGCACGGCGCGAAAGCCCGCCTCCTTCCACTCGGCCGGTCCCCAGCCCTTGAACTTGGAGTCGACCTTGTCCCACCAGCCGCCGCCCTGCGGGCCGCCCGATTGCGGCTCCATGTCCTTGAGGCGGAAGCCCAGCAGCACCGCCTTCTTGGCCCATTGGTTGACCGTCCACTGCCCGTCATCGCCGCGTTCGGCCACCCGCAGGCGGCCCGAATCGAGTGCATCAAGCGTGGCCTCGACGGCATCGCGGGTTTCGCCCGTGGTGGCGGGGGTGATGGCAGCGCGATCCTCCCAGGCGGCCTCGATGGCGGCTTCGAGCGCGGCGTCGGACATGGGCGGCATCCTTTTCCAAACATGGCTGGCGTCAACAGCCCCGAGGCTATAGACGCATGGCGCAGCAGGCGCAACGACAGGCAGGACTGGGCAGATGAAGTACAGCGAGCGCAAGCACCCGTTCCGCGACAGCCGCGAGGATGTGGAGGCCGCAGAACACACACCGGACACGCCGCAGACGCGCTCGCCCGCCTACCGGCTGGCCTTTGCCGACGGGGATTTCCTGCGCCGCGAGGAGCTGCGTCCGGTGCGGCTGCAGCTCGAACTCCTCAAGCCCGAACTCGAGCTCGACGCACGCGGCATCGAATCGACGGTGGTGATGTTCGGCGGCGCGCGCATCCCCTCGCCCGAAAAGCGCGACACGGCACGCACCCGCACGCTCGCCGAGCTGACGCATTTCTACGAGGAGGCGCGGCGCTTCGCCCGTCTGGTCACCGAACGCAGCCTGGCCGCGGGCGGGCGCGAGAACGTGATCGTCACCGGCGGCGGCCCCGGCGTGATGGAGGCCGGGAACCTCGGCGCCGAGGAGGCCGGCGGCATCTCCATCGGGCTCAACATCGTGCTGCCGCACGAACAGGCGCCCAATGCCCATGTCACCCCCGAGCTGTGCTTCAATTTCCACTATTTCGGCATCCGCAAGATGCATTTCCTGATGCGCGCCTCCGCGGTGGCGGTGTTTCCGGGCGGCTTTGGGACCATGGACGAGCTCTTTGAATCGCTCACCCTGATCCAGAGCAAGCGGATGAAGGCCGTGCCCTTCCTGCTGTTCGGAGAGGAATTCTGGCGCCGCATCGTCAATTGGGAGGCGCTGGAAGAATCGGGCACCATCAGCCCCGATGACCTAGATCTGTTCCGCTTCGTGGAGACAGCCGAGGAAGCCTGCGACCTGATCGAGAACTGGGAGGCTGCGCCGGCGCGGTGATTGCGCCTCTCGTTTTTTCCCCGCGCAGCACTAGATGCGGGGTGACGGAAAGGAACCCCAACATGCTCAGTGACCCCCTCTTCCTTCTTGCCGCCTTCTCGGCCTTCGCCGTGCTCGGCGTTCTGCTCGTCGGCGTGGGCGGCTTCGCCAAGGGCGGCGAATTCAACCGCAGGAATGGCAACCGCATGATGCGCTACCGGCTCGTTGCGCAGGCGATCGCCGTGGCGCTGATCGTGCTCTTCGTGTTCGTTCGCAGCCGCGGGGCCTGACGATGGTTGTCCTCAACCGTATCTACACGCGCGGGGGCGACAAGGGCGATACCGCGCTGGGCGACGGGGCGAGGGTGCCCAAGCATTCCCTGCGGGTGAGCGCTTATGGCACGGTCGACGAGCTCAACGCCGTGATCGGGCTGGCACGCCAATACAGCGATGGCGCGCTCGACGAACAGCTCGCGCGTATCCAGAACGATCTCTTCGATCTGGGCGCCGATCTGTGCCGCCCGGAGATGGAACGCGACGCGCAGGCAGAGTACCCGCCGCTGCGCATCCATGCCGCCCAGGTCGCGCGGTTGGAGCAGGACATCGACGCGATGACCGCCGAGCTGGAGCCGCTGCGCAGTTTCATCCTGCCCGGTGGCACACCGCTGGCGGCACATCTGCATCAGTGCCGCACGGTCGGGCGGCGCGCCGAGCGGATCGTCGTCGAACTCGCCGAGGGCGAATCGATCAACCCCGAGGCGGTGAAATACCTCAACCGGCTGTCCGACTGGTTCTTCGTCGCTGCGCGCATGGCCAATGATAGCGGCCGCGGCGATGTGCTCTGGGTGCCGGGCGCGAACCGCTGAGTCGAAAGCGGGTGCGAAGCGCAGCGTGTTGAGCGGCATACGGCGCCGATCGCTGAACCGCCCATTTCCCCCGGCTCGTCGCCCCAGCGACGCCCACACAGGCGGGCGCGTCGATTTTGCTCTGTTTTCCGGGGCGCGAAGCGGCTAATCAGGCGGCGAAACATCTGCCGGGACCCCCCGGCGCGCGGCAAGAGGGAGTGACACGCCGATGAAGGTACTTGTGCCTGTGAAACGGGTGATCGACTACAACGTCAAGGTTCGCGTCAAGGCGGACGGCACCGGCGTCGATCTGGCCAATGTGAAGATGTCGATGAACCCCTTCGACGAAATCGCCGTCGAGGAGGCGATCCGCCTGCGCGAGGCAGGCAAGGCCGACGAGGTCGTGGCCGTCTCCATCGGCGTCAAGCAGGCGCAGGAAACGCTGCGCACGGCGCTCGCGATGGGCGCGGATCGCGCCATCCTGATCGTTGCGGCCGATGACGTGCACACCGATATCGAGCCGCTGGCCGTGGCCAAGCTCCTCAAGGCGGTGGTCGATGAGGAACAGCCCGGCCTCGTGATCGCCGGCAAGCAGGCCATCGACAACGACATGAACGCCACCGGCCAGATGCTCGCGGCGCTGCTGGGCTGGGGGCAGGCGACCTTTGCCTCCAAGCTGGAGATCGATGGCGACCACGCCACCGTCACGCGCGAGGTCGATGGCGGCTTGCAGACCATCAAGGTGAAGATGCCCACCATCGTCACCGTCGATCTGCGCCTCAACGAGCCGCGTTATGCCTCGCTGCCCAATATCATGAAGGCCAAGAAGAAGCCGCTCGACGAAAAATCGGCCGCCGATTACGGCGTCGATGTCTCGCCCCGGCTGGAAGTGCTCAAGACCGCCGAACCCGAGGGCCGCAAGGCCGGTGTCAAGGTGGGCTCGGTGGATGAACTCATCGACAAGCTCAAGAACGAAGCGGGGGTGCTGTGATGGCTGTTCTTCTTCTGGCCGAGGTCACTGACGGGGTGCTCAACCTCGACGCCACCTCGAAGGCGGTGACCGCCGCGGCGAAGCTGGGCGATGTGACGGTGCTGTGCGCCGGGGCCAAGGCGGCGGATGCGGCCGGCGAGGCCGCGAAGATCGGCGGTGTGGCCAAGGTGCTGTGTGCGGAGGATGCGAGCCTCGGCCACCGGCTGGCCGAGCCCACGGCGGCGCTGATCGTGGGGCTTGCGGGCGATTACAGCCATATCCTCGCCCCCGCGACGACGGATGCCAAGAACGTGCTGCCGCGCGTGGCCGCGCTTCTCGACGTGATGGTGATCTCGGATGTCTCGGGGGTGGTCGACGCCGATACCTT
>PWLT01000032.1 GCA_003558415.1 Hyphomicrobiales bacterium | reverse complement strand
TGGACCATGTCCGCCTCGGAGGCGAAATCGAGATTCACCTGTACCGTGCAGGTGCGGTACATCATCTGCGTGCCGTGAGTGCCGACGCGGCCCATGTAATCGGTCATCAGCCGGTAGCGGCCCTTGGGCATCATCGGCATCTGCTCATGCGTCCACTCCGGTGCCGCACCCAGCCCGATGAAGCCCGCGCCGATCGTGTCGGCCACGGTCTTGACGTCGCGCAGATGCTCGTTCACCTCGTCGCAGGTCTCGTGGATGTTCTCGAGCGGGGCGCCCGACAGCTCGAACTGGCCGCCGGGCTCCAGCGAGATGTTGGCGCCGTCCTTTTCCAGCCCGATGATGTTGCCCTGCTCGCTGATTGGCTGCCAGCCGAAGCGGTCGCGCATCCCCTCCAGCATGGCGCGGATCGAGCGCGGCCCGTCATAGGGCAGCGGAAGATGGGTGTCGCGGCAATAGCCGAACTTCTCGTGCTCGGTGCCGATGCGCCAGTTCTCGGGCGGCTTGCAGCCCGATTCCAGAAATTCGCTCAGTTGCTCGCGCCGCTCGATCGGGCCGCCGCCGGATTGGGGGATGGACATGTGGTGCTCCGATCTTGCTGCGCTGCCTCGCCGTCAACGGCCCTATCTGGTGTCGGCTCGCAAAGGTCAAGTCAAGGCCGGGCGCGCGCGGCGGCGCCAGACCACGCGCGGCCCCTCGGTGGCGCCCTCAAGCGCCGCGACGAGCGCGCCCATATCGATCCCCGGAAGGGTCGCGAAGGCGTCATAGAGGATATCGGCGCCGCGCGCGGCTACGGGGATCTCCACCAGCTCCCCCTCGCGCGTCACGAGCATCCAGCAGCGCCCGTCCGCGCAGCTCTCCAGCCGCACCTCATCCAGATCGCCAAGCGCCACGAAGCCGCCGCTCTCGGGGCCGAAATAGGCGATCTGCCCCTCGATCATCTGCACCAAGCCGGGGGCCTGACCCGAGCCGACGAAGCGCATCCGCCGCAGCCCGTTGACGCCCAGCGCCACGCCGACAAGGAGGATCAGCACCCCGAGCCCGAAATAGAAGGGCCCGCCGAAACTCGCCACCCACACGCCCAGCGCCACCACCCCGCCTGCCACGAGCACCTCGCGCCAGCGCGTCAGGGTCTCGACCACCTCCGGGCGCAGGATGCTCATTGCCAGTCCCCCAGCGCGAGCTGCCAGCGGGTCAGCGCCGCCACAGCGGCGGTGTCGGCGCGCAGGATGCGCGGGCCGAGGCTCATCACACGCGCCTGGGGCAACGCGCCGATGCGCGCCCGCTCGCCCGCGGAAAACCCTCCTTCGGGCCCGATGAGGACCGCGCCCGGCGCCCCCCGCATGAGCCCCGAGGCGAAATCGGCGGCCTCCCCCGCGCGCGCCTCGTCGCACCAGACGAGGTGGCGCCCCTCGGGCCAGTCGACAAGAACCCGGTCAAGCCCCGCATACTCGGCCACTTCGGGGACAAAGACGCCGCCGCATTGCTCGGCGGCCTCGACGGCATGGGCCTGCAGCCGGTCGCGGCGCACCCGCTCGGCATTGGTGAATTCGCTCTGCACCGGCAGGATGCGGCGCGCCCCCATCTCGGCGGCCTTCTCGACGATGAAATCGGTACGCGCCTTCTTGATCGGCGCGAAGAGCAGCCACAAATCAGGCGGCAGGCTTTGCGGGCGGGTCTGCTCCACACAGCGCAGGGTGCCTGCGCGCTTGCCGGCCTCGGTCACCTCGGCGCGCCACTCGCCGTCGCGCCCGTTGAACAGCGCCAGCGTGTCGCCGCGCGCCAGCCGCATCACCGAGAACAGGTAATGCGCCTTATCGCGGGCGAGCGGGACGCATTGCCCCGCCCCCAACGGATGCTCTACATGGAGCCTGACCTTCGATGCCACCGACATGGACACGAACCATATGAGCGACGCGCCGCAGACACCAGAGGGCCAGGTCGCCGATGCGGTGCGCGGCAACTGGGTGGACCGGCTCGCGCCGCCTTTCGCGCGCCCCTTCCTGCGGCTGAGCCGCGCCGACCGGCCCATCGGCACATGGCTGCTGCTGCTGCCCTGCTGGTGGGGGGTGTTGCTGGCCGCCGCCGCCCATCCCGGCAGCGCCGATCTCATGACGCTGTGGATCTTTGCGGGGTGCGGCATCGGCGCGGTGCTCATGCGCGGGGCGGGCTGCACCTGGAACGACATCACCGACCGCGATATCGACGACAAGGTTGCGCGCACGCGCTCGCGGCCCATCCCCTCGGGTCAAGTCACGGCGCGGGGCGCGGCGGCGTGGATGGTGGTGCAGTCGCTGATCGCCTTTCTCATCCTGCTGACCTTCAACCCCGCGGCAATCGCGCTGGGCATCGCTTCGCTGGGGCTGGTGGCGATCTATCCCTTCGCCAAGCGCTTCACCTGGTGGCCGCAGATATTTCTCGGGCTCGCTTTCAACTGGGGCGCGCTGCTCGCCTGGACGGCGCAGGCGGGTTCGCTGTCATGGGCGGCGGTGGCGCTCTACCTCGCGGGAATCGCCTGGACGATCTTCTACGACACGATTTATGCCCATCAGGACAAGGAGGATGACGCGCTCATCGGCGTGAAATCCACCGCGCTGCTCTTTGGCGAGAAGACCAAAGCATGGCTTCGGGGCTTTCTGGTGGCCTCGGTGCTGCTGATGACGCTCGCGGTGGTGCTGGCGCTGGTGCCGGAGGCCGGGCTGTGGCGGCTGTTGCTGACGCTCGCCGGGGTCTGGGCCTTCGGCGCGCATCTGGCCTGGCAGCTCGCGCGGCTTGACACCGAAGATGGTGATACCTGCCTCAGACTCTTCCGCGCCAATCGCGATGCCGGGCTGCTGCCTGTGCTGTTTCTTGCCGGTTCACTTTTGGTTTGATTGAACCCCGCGCGCGGCGGACCTAAGGAAGGCGGCGAAAACGCGGGATCGAGGATCGGACAACCCATGCGCAGGATCGAGACACTGATCGGGGCCGCCGCCTTCGGGAGCGCCGCGCTGCTGGCGCTGGGCGGTGCGACGGTTGCGGTCAACTATATCGAGGCCCTGGGCCGCGAGCAAATCGAGGAGCGACTGGAGGCCGCCGGCCATAGCTGGGCGCGGGTGGAAACCGACGGGCTCCAGGTGATCCTGGACGGCACCGCCCCGACCGAGGCGGCACGCTTTCGCGCGCTGTCGCTCGCGGGCCAGGTCCTCGACCCGGCGCGGGTGATCGACCGTATCGAGATCGCCGCCTCCGAGGAAATGGAAGCGCCCCAGTTTTCGGTCGAACTGCTGCGCAATGATGACGGGATTTCCCTGATCGGGCTGGTTCCCCTGGCCCATGGCCGCGAGCGCATCGTGGAGCGCATCGGGGCGATCACCGACGATGCCGATGTCGCCGACATGCTCGACAGCACCGACCATCCGGTGCCCGAAGGCTGGGAAGAGGCCGTGGCGTTCGGTCTCGAGACGCTGGACCTGCTGCCACGGTCCAAGATCTCCATCTCGCCGGGGCGGGTGCAGGTCACCGCCATCTCCGACAGCCGCGAGGAAAAGCGCGAGCTGGAGACTCAGCTGTCGCGCATCGCGCCCCAGGGGGTGGAGGTAGAGGCCGATATCTCCGCGCCGCGTCCGGTGATCACCCCCTTCACCCTGAGATTCGTGATCGACGAGGAACGCGGCCCGCGCTTCGATGCCTGCGCGGCCGACACTGAGGCGGCGCGCGAACGCATTCTGGACGCCGGGCGCCAGGCTGGGGCTTCGGCCTCGGCGAGCTGCACCATCGGGCTTGGCGTGCCCACGACGCGCTGGGCGCAGGCCGCCTCCGCCGGTATCGGCGCGCTGGGCGAGCTGGGCGAGGGCACGATCACCTTTTCGGACACCGATGTTTCTCTGATCGTGCCGCATTCGGTGCCCGAGGAGGAATTCGACGCCGCCGTGGGCCGGCTCGACAACGCGCTTGGCGAGGTGTTCTCGCTCGACGCCGCGCGGCTGGACCCCTCGCCAGATGAGGGCGGGGAGGCGCCGGCCGAGTTCATCGCCAGCCTCTCGGCGGAGGGTGCGGTGCTGCTGCGCGGGCAGCTTGCCGACGAGCGCATGCGCGAGGCGGTGCACAGCTACGCGCGGTCGCGTTTCGGCCAGGAGGTTGTCGAGAGCGCCGCGCGGCTGGAGGAGGGCCTGCCCGAAGGCTGGACGCTGCGGGTCCTGACCGCCATGGAGGCGCTGGCCGAACTGAATAGCGGTCTGGTGCGGGTGCGCGAAGACTCGCTCGAGGTTCGCGGCGTCAGCGGCGACGAGGAGGCCAGCGGCACCGTCTCGCGCATCCTTTCCGAGAAACTCGGGCGCGGGCAGGTCTTTCGCATCGACGTGAGCTATGATGAGTCGCTCGACCCCATCGCCTCGGCCCCGACGCCGGAGAGCTGCATCGCCGATATCGAGCTGATCCTCGAGGATCGCCAGATCGGGTTCGAGCCCGGTTCGTCCGTCATCGAAGGGGAATCCAGCGACACGCTGGACGCGATCGCCGCGGTGTTGCGTGAATGCGGTGAGCTGCGTCTCGAGATCGAGGGGCACACGGACAGCCAGGGCAGCGAGGAGATGAACCTGAACCTGAGCCAGCGCCGGGCGGAGGCGGTGCTTGAGGCGCTGGTGGCCCGGCGGGTGCTGGTGGGGCAGTTCAACGCCCGCGGCTACGGCCCGAGCCAGCCCATCGCCGACAATGACACCGCCGCCGGACGCGCCGCCAACCGCCGCATCGAGTTCCGCCTGATCAGCGAGGAGGAACTGCGCCTGGCGGAATCGGGCATCCGCCCGCGCGACCCCGAGCTTGAAGCGATGCTTGAAATCACCGTCGAGATGGCCGAAGAGGACAACCTACGCCCGGCCGAGCGGCCGGAACGCGAGTGACGGCACGCAGGACGCCGAAGGCATGAACCGCACCGAATTCATCATTGTCACGGCGATCGTGCTGTTTCTTGCCTTCGGGCTGGGGTGGTTCACCTACTGGCTGCTGCATCGTTTCACGCGGGTGACGCATTCCGATATCGGTGAGCTTGACCGCATGGCCCAGGCGCTACACGAGGCCGAGGAAACCCGCGACCAGGCCATCACCTATCTCCAGCAGCGCGAGGCGGAGCTGACCAATCAGCTTACCCAATGCGAGGCCGAGCTGCGCGCCGCCATGGAGGGGCTGCGCGAGGCACGGCAAGAGGCCGAGGAGCTTCGCAGCCGGCAGGCGGGCAATCACGCCGAGTGACGCGCCACACTGGCCTGCGGTGCTGGCGATACGCCCCAGGCCCGCGTCGGGCGGGCTCTTGGGACCTCACGGGCTTTCGGCGCTGACCACAAGAGCATAATGGCCGGCGCACCCAAGGTGGAACTTCTCGGCCATACTGCGCGGCGCGGCTCAACCCCGCAGGCGCCGCTCGCGCATCGCCAGCAGCCGCAGCCGCAGGGCGTTGAGCTTGATGAAACCGGCCGCGTCCTTCTGGTCATAGGCGCCCGCATCCTCCTCGAAGGTGACGTGTTCCTCCGAATAGAGGCTGTGCTCAGACCAGCGCCCGACCGTGCGCGCGAGCCCCTTGTAGAGCTTGAGCCGCGCGGTGCCGGTGACGTGCTCCTGGCTGCGGTCGATCAGCGCCTGAAGCATCTCGCGCTCGGGCGAGAACCAGAAACCGTTATAGATCAGCTCCGCATATTGCGGCATGAGCTGATCCTTGAGATGCGCCGCGCCGCGGTCCAGCGTGATCTGCTCGATCCCGCGATGCGCCTCCAGTAGGATCGTGCCGCCCGGCGTCTCGTAGATGCCGCGCGACTTCATCCCCACGAAGCGCCCCTCCACCAGATCGAGCCGCCCGATGCCGTGCTTGCCGCCCAGTTCGTTGAGCCGGGTCAGCAGCGCCGCGGGCGAGAGCCGCTCACCGTCGATCGACACCGCGTCGCCGCGCTCGAACCCGATCTCGACGAATTCGGGGGCATCGGGCGCGTCCTCGGGGTTTACCGTGCGCTGATAGACGTAGTCGGGCGCGTCCTCGGCCGGGTCCTCGAGCACCTTGCCCTCGGAGGAGGTGTGCAGAAGGTTGGCATCCACCGAAAACGGCGCCTCGCCGCGCTTGTCCTTGGCGATGGGGATCTGATGCGCCTCGGCGAATTCCAGCAGCCTCGTGCGGCTGGTCAGGTCCCATTCGCGCCAGGGCGCGATCACCTTGATGTCGGGGTCGAGCGCATATGCGGCAAGCTCGAAGCGCACCTGATCGTTTCCCTTGCCGGTGGCGCCATGGGCCACGGCGTCGGCGCCCGTCTGGGCGGCAATCTCGATCAACCGCTTGGAGATCAGCGGACGCGCGATCGAGGTGCCCAGCAGATAGAGCCCCTCATAGACCGCATTGGCGCGAAACATCGGAAAGACGAAATCGCGCACGAATTCCTCGCGCAGATCCTCGATGAAGATGTTTTCGGGCGCGATGCCCAGCATCTCGGCCTTGCGCCGCGCGGGGTCGAGTTCCTCGCCCTGGCCCAGATCGGCGGTGAAGGTGACGACCTCGCAGCCATACTCCGTCTGCAGCCATTTCAGGATGATCGACGTATCCAGACCGCCGGAATAGGCGAGGACGACTTTGCGGGGCGCGGACATGAGTTACTCCGTATTCTCGGACCGCCCCGGCCTTTAGGCGGTTTGGCCGGTGGCGGCAAGGGCGCGCGGGGTGCTTTTCCCCCGCGTGTGGAGACACTAGGTTGACGCCGAAAACGGAGAGGGGCGATGACCGAAGAACACCTCAAACCGGCAACCCGCGCGCAATGGTCCTCGGAGCCGGCCTTCGTCTTCTCGATGGCGGCGGCGGCCGTGGGGCTCGGCAATCTGTGGCGCTTTCCCTACATGGTGGGCGAGAATGGCGGCGGGGCCTTCATCCTGGCCTATCTGCTGGCGCTGGTGATCGTCGCAATCCCGGTGATGATGCTAGAGGTCGCCGCCGGGCGGCTGCGCCAGGGCAGCGTGGTGACCACCTATCGCGGCGTGACGCGCCTGGGCACCGCCTATGGCTGGATGGTGGTGCTGCTCACGGTCATCATCACCTCCTATTACCTGGTGATCACCGGCTGGACGCTGGGCTACGCCATCGACGCCTTCCGCCTCAACGTGGCCGAGTTCGACGACTTCACCGCAGGCTACAATTCGGTGTGGTACTTCTTCGCCGTCACCGCGCTTGCGATCCTCGTGCTGCTCAAGGGGGTGCGCGCGATCGAGGCGTTCTCCAAGGTTCTCATGCCGGTCCTCGCGCTGCTCATCGCGGGGCTGGTGGGCGTGGCCATGACGATGGATGGCTGGGGCGAGGCGCGCGAGTTCATGTTCACATGGGACGCGGGCGCGCTCGCCAATCCGGGGCTGTGGTTCTTTGCCTTCGGGCAGGCCTTCTACACGCTGGCGGTCGGGCAGGGCTACCTCGTCACCTATGGCAGCTACATCCCGCGCAAGACCAACGTGCCGCGCGCCACGCTGATTGTGGCGGGAACCGAGACCACCATCGCGCTGATGGCGGGGTGGATGATCTTCCCCTTCGTCTTCACCTACGGGATGGATCCCGGCGCGGGCTCGGAGCTTGCATTCTCCACCCTGCCGCGGGTGTTTGAGGAAATGGCCGCAGGGGTGTGGCTCGCGATGGCCTTCTTCTTCATGTTCTTCGCGGCGGCGTTTTCGTCGTGTCTGGCGGGGCTGAAGGTGATCATCGCCGCCTTTGCCGAGGAATGGCACCTGTCGAACCCGCGCGCGGTGGCCGCGACGGGGGCGCTGATGCTGGCGCTGGGGCTGCCCTCGGCGCTGAGCTTCTCGCCGGTGGAACTGACCGTGGCGGGGATGCCGTTTCTCGATTTCATGGATCAGTTCGGCGGCACCAATATCGTCGTGGCCTCCGGCGTGATCGGGGCGGGGCTGCTGTGCTGGGTGCTGCCGCCGCCCAAGATCGTCTATGCGCTGGGCGCCAAGAGTGGCTGGTGGTCGTGGCGGATCTTCATCGTCGGGCGCAGCCTGCCCTTCGCGGCGGCGGGGCTGCTGCTGTGGCGCCTGCTCGCCGGAAGGGCAGGC
>PWLT01000384.1 GCA_003558415.1 Hyphomicrobiales bacterium | reverse complement strand
GCCGCGCTCCTCGCCACGGACGTCGACCTGCACCGCATCGCCGGCGTGCTCGGGGTGGAGCTCGACCAGGCGTGAGCGCGCGGCCGCGCGACGAGCTGGACTGACGGGTCCGCCCTCGCTCGCAGCACTGCCGGAGCGCGGCGCGGCTGACGGTCCCGGGCCGCCGCCCACCGAGGCTGAAGCCGTGCAGGTTCACATCCTCGTGAGCGATCTCCGCGGGCCAGGGGCTGCCCCTTGCCACCGTTACGATGCCGAACACGCAGCAGCCGGGAGCTGGACAGGTGGCCGCGCGCGGGATCACGCGGGCGAGTTGCCGAACGTGGTCCGCACCAAGGGGCGTGGCCGGTCGCCGACCTGACGGCACCAAGGGATCGATCCGCGGTGCGTGTTGATCCCTACGCTCGTGCCTTCGGCAGCCTGCAGGAAGCCGGCGGCCCACGATCAGCCTCCTGGGGCCCACCATCTCGTTGATCGGCGCCTCGTGTCATTACCGCCGTACGCCGGGGGCTCCGGGGGCTGCGGAGGTACCGAGCGTGGGCGGCCCGCCGGCAAGGGGAGACGCGGCGCGTTCACGGCTCGGGCTCGTGTTCGTCTCGCGTTGCGTGCGCTCGAGCGGGTGCCTGCGGGTGCGCCGGCACGCCGTGCCCTCGCTCGACTGCGGTGCCTCGCGTGCCCCGACGCGTCCCTCGACCGACTTGGGGTCGTGATGGCACATCGCCTGGATGCCGCTGGGCGATCCCCATTGTCGCTGCGGCCTACGCAGTGGGGTGGTCGCGTGGGAGAGCGTCGGTGGTAGCGCGCCTGAATCCGGCGGTCGTTCGGGCGCCGACGCCGCTGTATGGCGCGAGCGCGGTGAGCCGCGCGAACCAGCGGTGCATCTCGGGTGATGCGCTCCGGAGATGGAAGGTGACTGAACCGGTGGCGCCGCGCACGTGCTCGTGTGACGTCACGCCGACGCTGCGGAGGTTGAACCCCCCTGGGATCACCGCGTGCACGAGGTCATCGGCGACGTCGGTAGGGCACGGGTGCGGGCTGAACGCGTTCCAGTTCTGGTAATGCAGCCTCGCGAGAGTGACTGCGCCGAAGGAAGGGCGGTCGCCTCATCGCGTCTTTGGTCTCGGTCTTGATGCCGGCATCGAAGTGAAGGCGGGTCAGGTCACGAGTTGCTGAGGCGGTGGGGCTGGCGGGGCATCTCTCGACGTCACCACGCTGCGCGTCGATGCGGGCGTACACGACTTGCGGGTCGGCGGGGGTGTAGGTGATGCCGTAGCGGGGGGTTGTCGCGCGGTTCGCGACCCGGGTGGCGGGTGACCTCACCCTTGATGACCACCCGGCGGGCGTGCGGCCAGCGCTTGGCCTGCTACTGCGCGTGCCCGTACGCGCGTTCGCTCGCCCCACGCTTGGCGGACGCCGCTCGGGCGCGCTGCAGCAGGCGTTGCCCCGATCAAGCTGTACGACGACGCGCGCATCGCGGCCTTCCTGGAAGAAGACGCGTTGACGCCCGACTTGGCGGCTCGCGTCGAGGCAGCGTTGGCGGCGTTCCGGCGCGGTTCAGGGTCTTTGCGGCTGTTCCTCGACGCCAACGCGCTTCTCAGCGCTGCCTTGAGCCCCAAGGGCGCTGCCTCGAACCTCTTCGCGTTCGCCGGAGCCGGCGCGTGCGAGCTGGTGGCCTCGGCCTTCGTCGTCGCCGAGGTCACGCGCAACCTTCGAGTCAAGGCGCCCGAGGTGGTGGATCGTTGGGAGCACTTGATCGCTTCGGTGGGCGTCGTCGTGGAGTCCGAGCCACGCTCTCTCGGGCATGGATACGAGCAGCGGGTAGCGTGGGGTCGTGTCGAGGGGTGCGGGCGTGTGGTTGGCGCCGGCCGTGTCCTTGGTTGCGTCCGAGCCATCGGGGAGGCGGATCCGCGGCAACTCCTGGGAAGCGGTCGCAGCTTTGCCCTGGGCGGAGCGAGCGCTGGCCGCGACGCCGGTGCTGTCCACCGACCACGCGACTGGGAGCCCGGCGGTACCGGGCGCGTGCGGAGGTCCAAGGCTGGACGTCAGCCCGCGCGGGGCGGGTCGGGATACGCGATGACGTCGGCGGCGGCCGCCAGATGCGCCACTGCCGCGGCGCGCCAGCGCGCGACGGCGTCAGAGAGCGTGGTCTCGCCATCGACCACCGCCCGCACGCTGCCGTCGCCGGTGAGGGCGTCCACCAGCGGACCGCGCGTCGGTTCGTGCCATGCTGCGCCCGCGTCCGGGTGGTTGCTCCACGGGAGGTTGGCGGCGTCCGTCCAGGCGAACTCGGGGTACCGCTGACGAACATGCGCCAGCACGCGCACCGCCGCCTCGAGCGGGCGCAGCGACGCGGCGTCGACGACGTGCCATTGGACCCCATGGCAGATCGCGCCGGCGTGGGGATCGCTGAGGGGTCGGAACGTTACGGGGCGGAAGTGCACGCCCGGTAACGCCAGCGCGTTCAGTTCGCGTGCGAGATCGTACCCCTCGAGCCACGGGGCCGCCAGCAGTTGGTACGGCAGCGTCGTGCCGCGGCCCCCGGAGAGGTTCGTTCCCTCGAGCAACACCAGGCCTGGGTACAGGCTCACCGACTCGCGGGTAGGCAGACCGGGCGAGGGCGGCACGAACGGCCCCGGACCGGTGTCGCCCCGCCGCCAACTCTCCAACGTGGCGACGCGCACGACGCCGTGGTGGCGCCCGACGGTGTGGGCGAGCAGCTCCCCGATCGTGAGACCGTGCTGGAAGGGCACGGCGAGGTACCCCAGGAACGACCGTTCCTTCGGCGCGAGGGCGGGTCCCACAACGTGCGGGGCGAGGGGGTTCGGTCGATCGCACACGACCACCGGTGTTCCCGTCGTGGCGGCCGCCTCGATCAGCAGGGCGACGGTGGCAGCGTATGTGTAGCAGCGGACACCGACGTCCTGCAGATCGACGACGACGGCGTCGAGGTCGCGTAGGGCGGCAGCGGCCGGCCGTCGCCGCGGCCCGTAGAGGCTCAGCAGCGGTAGGCCTGTGCGCGGGTCGCGTCGGTCGCCGACGGCGGTGGCGTTGGCCTCCGCACCACTCCAGCCGTGCTCGGGGGTGAACAGCGCCACGAGCTCGAGGCCTTCGGCCGACCGAAGTGCCTCCAGCGTAGGAGTACCGTCGCTGGTCAGCGAAGCCTGGTTCGCGAGCAACGCGATCCGTCGGCCTCCGATGTAGCGGCTGGGATCGGCGAGCAGCACGTCGATGCCGAGGCGCATCAGCCCTTCACCGCCCCCGCCGTCAGCCCGGCGATGAACTGCCGCGACAGGAACACGTACAGCACGATCACCGGCAGGGCTGCGATGGTCAGGCCGGCGTACAGAACCGCCCAGTCGGTGGCGTACTGCCCCATGAACACGGTGAGTCCGAGCGGCAGCGTCTTCAGACTCTCCCGCTGGACGAACACCAGTGGGAAGAAGAAGTCGTTCCACACCGGCACCAGGTTGTAGATCCCTACGATGACCAGCGCCGGGCGCACCAGCGGCAGCATGATGCTCCACAGGATCTGGAACTCGCTGGCGCCGTCGATGCGGGCAGCGTTCTCGAGGTCGCGCGGCAACGTTCGTAGGAAGCCGGTGAGGATGAACACGGCCGCAGGCAGGCCCTCCGCGGCGTAGATGCACATCAGCCCCAGATGGGTGTTCGTGAGGCCCATGGCGCGGAGTTGGATGAAGAGCGGGATGACCGCGAGTTTGAGGGGCATCATGATGCCAGCCAGGAAGAAGAGGTACAGCAGCTCGTTGCCCCGGAACTCGTAGCGGGCGAGGGCGTACGATGCCATGACGCCGAGCACGAGGATCAGGGCCACGGAGCCGGCCGTGACGATGACCGAGTTGCGGAAGTAGAGCGGGAAGTTGGTCTGCTCCCACACCCGCACGAAGTTCGCCAGGCTCCACACCTCGGGCAGGCCGAAGGGGTTGCGGAAGATCTCGCGCGTGCTCTTGAAGGCCGACAGGCCCATCATCATCATGGGGTAGAGGATCACCACGGTGTTGCCGATCAGCAGCAACTGGATGAGCGTCACCGTGCTCAGGCGGCGCCACCTCACGTGAGCTCCACCTCCCGCCTGCGCAAGATGCGCGTCCAGGTGATCGCTACCACCAGGACGAACAGGAACAGCAGCACCGCCAGCGCGCTGCCGCGGCCGAAGTCCTGCAGGGCGCCTGCGGTCTCGCCGAAGGCAGTGCGGTAGAAGTACAGCGCCAGCACGTCGGTCGAGCGTCCGGGCGGCCCGTCCAGGCCCGCCATCACGTAGGGCAGGTCGAACCAGTTGAAGGAGCCGATGAAGGTCAGGATCACGATGATCGTGACCGCCGGAGCGATGAGCGGCCAGGTGACGTGCCGCGCGACGTGCCATTCGTTGGCGCCGTCGAGCCGGGCGGCCTCGAAGTAGTCCTGCGGGATCGAGCGGATCGCGGCCAGGAACACGATGGTCGGGAAGCCCAGCCAGCGCCAGGCGTTGACGAAGATGATGCTGAACAGGGCGGTCGACTCCTGCCCCAGCCACGGCTGCGCCAACGCTCCGAGGCCTACGGCGCCGAGCATCTGGTTGACGAGGCCGATAATTGGATTCAGGAAAAGCTTCCACTGGAAGCCGACCAGCACGAAGGCCAAGGTCACGGGCAGGAAGAAGACCACCTGGTAGAAACGGGTGCCACGCGGGTTGCCGCCCAGCAGGATCGCCAGGAACAGCGCCAACCCGTTCTGCACGACCATCAGGGTCAGGAACACGATGACGTTGTTCCAGAAGGCGTTGATGGTCCAGCCCTGGAAGGGCTGCTCGAACAGCACGCGGCGGAAGTTGTCGAAGCCAGCGAACCCGACCCGGCCGATGCCCTCCCAGCGGTAGAAGCTGTAGATCAGCGCCGAGATCATCGGGATGACCTCGAACACCAGGAAGAACACCGTGGGCGGCACGAGTAGGGTGGCGAGCCACAGCGTCCGGCCGGCGCGGGGGCTGAGCCGAACCCGTTTCGTGTCGGGCGCGGCCGGACGCGGCGATGCGGCCATCGACCCTCCTTCATGAACTCGTCCCCCGCCCACCGCCGTGGACGGGGGACGATGCGTGGTCTCGTGCGTGCACGCGGCCAGAACGCGGACCGAACGCGGTCAACGTGAGGGAGGCCAGCCTGACCCGTCAGGCGTCGTGCCGCTGTGCGCTTCGCTCCTCAGCGGTTCTGGAAGGGCTCGAAGTAGGTGGCGATCCCTTCGGTGACCTCCTTGGCGACCTGCGCAGGCGTGATGGTGCCCGCGAGCATGCTGGCAAGGCGCTCCTGCACCAACACGGAACCGCTGGGCTCCTGGTAGCGGAAGCCGACCAGCATGATGTAGGGCGTCGAGTTCTGGTTCAGTTCGGCGACCTTGGCAAGCAGCGGGTCCGTGGATACCACGCCCGGTATGGGCGAGATGTTCGCCAGCAGGTCGGTGAACAACTGCCCGAACTCGCGCGACGCCAGGTAGTTGACGAAGGTGACGGCCTCCTCCAAGTGCTTCGTGTCGGCGTTCACGGCGAAGCCCCCGTCCAGGAACCACGACACCAGCGGCGTCTGGCCGGCTTCGGGCACGGGTGGCGCCATGACGCCGAAGTTGAGGTCGGGGTTCTGCAGGCGGAGGTTGGCGATATCCCACGAGCCGCTGACGAACATGGCCGCCAGTTCGTTCACGAACAGGTTCTGGGATGTCGGGTAGTCGACGCCCTGGTGTTGAGGGGCGAGGTACGGCGCCAGCTCGAGCAGCTTCTCGAGGGCGCCGACGTAGCGCGGGTCCTCGAAGGTGGCCTCGCCGGTCATGATGTCGTCGAAGAAGTCGGGCCCGTAGAAGCTCGGGGCAAAGACGCCCTTGAGAACCTCGTTCATCGAGGAGGTAGCGGTCCCGTTGGCGATTGGCACGTAGCCGGCCGCCTTGATCTGCTCGGCGGTGTCCAGGAACTCGTCCCAGGTCTCGGGCAGTGCGAGCCCGAGCTCCTCGAAGATGTCGACGTTGTAGTAGATGACGAGCGTCTGCGAAGCGAACGGCACCGCGTAGACGAGTCCATCCCTACGCAACCGGTTGCCGTCGAGCGCCAGCGGCGGGAAGTCGGCCAACGCCGGGACCTTGTCGTCGAGCGCCATCAGGAACCCGGGCGCGGCGATGGCCTCGAACGCGCCGTAGGCCCGCACATGGACGATGTCGGGGCCCTCGCCTGCCAAGAGGGCAGTCATCTGCACGGTGGCGTAGGTCGCGAACTCGAAGGCTTGGAACTCGACCTTGATGTCGGGGTTCTCCGCCTCGAATTGGTCGATGAGCTCCCGGTAGGCGGCGACGTCCTCGGTGCGCCAGCTCCAGAAGTTGAGGGTCACCTGCGCTACGGCGAAGCCCATCAGCAGTGCACAGGCCAGCACCAGACCGAACACACCGAACCGCTTCCTCATGTCGAGCCCTCCTATTGGGAAGAACGCTGTCGAGCACTATCAACGCACGCGAACGCGAAGGTGTCAAGAGATGGACATGTGGACCGCGCTCGCCTGTCCGCCTCCCGCGACGGCCCCATACGTCGATGCTTCATCGATGTCCCTCCGATGCTGGCGTGTCATCGGCTGTTCGTGATGTCGCCAGCAGAGTGCGGCAACAACCATGGCAACCATGAAGAGGAAGGGCGGCCAGGGGGAGTCGGTGATGGTTCGTGGCAACGTCATCGAACGATGCCGCAAGGGCAGAGCGCGCTGCGGGTGCTCTCTTGCCCCGGTCCATCTTGGCTCGTCTCTTGATCGTAGGCGGTTTCTGCCTGCAGGTGCGTGGTCCCGACGAAGTCTGGGCCGAGTGCTGCGGAGCGTACTGCCCGGGTGTTGTGATCGTCGCGGGGCAGAGCGGCTGGAAGAGGCGATGACGCATTGGGTGGCGCGGGGCGTCGGCTGGCGCCGCACGTACACCGGCCTGAGGTATCTCGGTTGAGTACCGCTTGGCAGCGGCCGAGGTGTTGGCGCGTCTCTCCATCATCGGGCGGCACGATCGGTTCTTGGAGCACGCCTATGCTCAAGACCCTAGAGGCAAGGGCTGGGCCAAGCGTATGCCCCATGCTGGACGAACCCATGGGGGCTGACCGGAGCGCCTCGAGCGCTTCTACCTCGCCGCTGGCAACGCGAGCGAAGGAGGCGCCGAACTCGATCACTGTTGGCTGCGAGCGCGTCGCGCGTGCGTCGAAGTGGCGCCTCTACGAGTCGCCCATGGGCACGGTTCCGAAGCACGTGGTGACGATGTTCGCTGGCATCGCGACCCCGCCGATCGTCGGATCTCGTCAGATCGACGCCTCCACTGCTCACGGATGGCGAGCGTGGCGCGCTCAGCGAGGTGCTCGACTTCATCGACCGACACGGTGTCTGGAAGCTCCTCGGTGTGGCGGACACTGACGGCGAGGTGTCGCCGTCAATTACAGAAGGTTCGATCTGCGAAGGGCCCGCTGTTCGAGTTCGAGATCCAGGGTGGACGGCACAACCCGCGCTTCCTGTTCGTGGTGTGCGGCGACGTTGTCGTCTTCCTGACGGCGTTCTCGAAGAAGCGACAGAAGCTGCGCCGCGTCGACATCGCACGCGCCGACGATCGATTCCGGACCATGAAGGATGCGTGCTCATGAGCGAGCCCAGCGTCAGTCACGATCGCCAAGAGCCGAGAACCAAGGCGTTCGAGGCCGCCGCGCGGCTGACCCACGCGCGTCTCGAGCTTGCCCTGGCGATGCAGACGCTGCGCGCGAGCGTCGGCCTCACGCAGCAGGAGCTTGCGGATCGCCCCGGGGTCAACCAGCCAGCGGTCGCGAAGCTCGACCGCTCCACTCGCCAGGGGGGAGTGCTGACGCGCGGGTTCGTCGTCGTCGGCACCGGCGGCGTTGGGTCGACCGCAGACGCCGCGCCGGTCGACGCGAGGCAAGACGCGTGTGCGTGCCGTGACTCGCAACCTCGCGCGGCCAAGCCACGTTCCGCTATGCAGCGTTTCCTGCTGAAGTCTTGATAGCGAGGGACGTTGTTCAACGTTGCTTGATGAGGCGGTGACCGTCATGAAGCGCGGCATGACCGGAACGGACACGACCACTGTCGTCGGTGGCGAGCGCG
>PWLT01000041.1 GCA_003558415.1 Hyphomicrobiales bacterium | reverse complement strand
TGGGCTGCTGGCGCCGGACGGCACGGAGATCATGGAAACCGCGGTGATCGAGCTTGACCAGCCCGAGAGGAGCTATGTCTTCGAGGGGCTGCCGCTGCAGCCGGTGCCCTCGCTGTTGCGCGGATTTTCAGCGCCGGTGATCCTGGAGCATGATGTCACTCCCGAGCGCCGCGCCTTCCTGCTGGCCCATGACACGGACCCGTTCAGCAAATGGGAGGCCGGGCGCGCGCTGGCGCGCGATGTGCTCACCCATATGGTGCGCGAGGGTGCCGCGCCGGGCCCGGATTACCTCGATGCGCTGGAGGCCGTGCTGCGCGACGAGGCGCTCGATCCGGCCTTCAGGGCGCTGGCGCTGGCGCTGCCGAGCGAGGAGGACATGGCGCGCAGCCTGCACGAGCAGGGCCACACGCCCGACCCCGATGCGATCTTTGCCGCGCGCGAGCGGCTGCTGGGGCGCATCGCCGATCGGCTGGAGCCCGCGCTGGCGGGGGTATTCGAGGCGATGGAGACGCCCGGCCCCTATTCGCCCGATGCGCGCGACGCGGGGCGGCGGGCGCTGCGGCTGTCCGCGCTGTCACTTCTGGCGCGGCGCGATGGTGGCGCCCGCGCGCAGGCGCTGTTTGCGCGCGCCGACAACATGACCGAGCAGTTCGGTGCTCTCTCCACGCTCCTGCGCATCGGCGCGGGCGACGAGGCGGCGGCGCGCTTCTACCGGCAATGGGCGCATGACCGGCTGGTGATCGACAAGTGGTTCTCCGCCCAGGTCGTGAACGCCCCGCCCGAGCGCGCCGCGGACATCGTCGCGCAGCTATGCGCGCACCCCGATTTCGAATGGAAAACGCCCAACCGCTTCCGCGCCGTCCTCGGCGCGCTTCCGGCCAACGCCGCCGGGTTTCACCACGCCTCGGGGGCGGGATACCGGCTGCTCGCCGACTGGCTGATCCGGCTCGACCCGGTCAATCCGCAGACCGCGGCGCGGCTGTCCACCGCCTTCGAGAGCTGGTCGCGCTATGACGCGGGGCGGCGCGCGCTGATGCGCGCTGAGCTTGAGCGCATTCAGGCCGCGCCGGCGCTGAGCCGCGACATGGGCGAGATGGTGGCACGAATGCTGGGCTGAGCGCTCAGCAGCCCGCCCCGGACTGCACCGGCGGGCAGGGCTGGTCGGCGAAGGAGCAGAACACGCAGCAATCGCCCGGCAGCGGGCGCAACACGCGCGAGCAGGACGGGCATTCAAAAAAGAACTGGCAGGCGTCCTGAGGCATCTCGGCCCTGCTCGCGGCGGCGCAATGCGGGCAGGTCAGGATGGCAGTATGCGCTTGCCTCGACATCGTGCCTGTATCGCCCGAGGCAACCCGCCGGGCAAGTGGTGGATTGCGATGCGGGCGCGTTGCGGATTGGACATTTGCGGCCGCCGCCGGAGTGCAGGGATTCATGCCTCCGGCGGGGATATTTCCACGAAGAAGATTGGGAGCGTGCTCAGCCCTGGCAATAGCTCTGGTTGCGGGTGAAGGCCGCGATCTCGGCGCGTTTGGAGGCGTTGCGCAGCGGCGGCCAGTCGGCGGCCACGCCCCCCCAGTTGCCGGGCTCACCGGCCACCACGCCGTCGCGCGCCACCGCGGTGGCGGCGATGCGCACGGCGCAGGACAGGTTCTTCTCGCCCTCGTAAAGCTCGCCCGCGCCGTTGATCTCGCAGCCGTGATACTGGGCGGTTTGAGGGAAGATCTGCAGCAGGCCGCGATAGCGCCCGCCCGCGCCCGCCGCCCGCGGGTTCCAGGTGCTCTCGAATTTCGCAAGCCCCGAGAAAAGACCCGTCCAGAACGCCTGACGCTCGGCTTCGGAGGCGGCATGGTATTCGGGGCAGAAGGTTTCGACATCGGCCAGCGGTGTCTCGATGAGATCCGTGCCGTGATCGGCAATGGCGTCCATGGTCGACAGTGTCCAGTCCCGCGCCTCCGGGCGATGGTCCCATTGCATCACGGGGATCGCGGTGCTCGCGCTCCGTGTGGCCTCGTCGGGGGCAGCGCAGCCTGCTGTTGTTACGGCCGCCGCGAGGCCCAGTGCGATGACGGCTCTTGATACGCGCATTGTCATGAGATCAGCGTGTCCCGCTCACCGGCCCTTGGCGTCCGGCGTTGCGGCAAGTGGCAGGGATTCGCGGGGTGGGCAACCGCGCGGGCGCGCGCGCGCGGAAATCGGCAAGGTCTTGCCGGTGCGCGATGCGGGCCACCCCTTGCCCGGCGCGCCGCATCGCCGTAGAGAGCGGGACGAATGAAGGAGGCCGCGTCATGCTCGATCTCGCCTATCAGGAACCCGCCCCCAAGGTCATCGCCGGGGCGCGCGAGGATTGGGAACTGGTGATCGGCATGGAGGTGCATGCACAGGTGGCCAGCAAGGCCAAGCTGTTTTCCGGCGCATCGACCGAATTCGGGGCCGAGCCCAATTCCAATGTCTCCTTCGTCGATGCGGCGATGCCCGGCATGCTGCCGGTGCTCAACGAGTTCTGCATCGAGCAGGCGGTGCGCACCGGTCTGGGGCTCAAGGCGCAGATCAACCTGGTCAGCGCGTTTGACCGCAAGAACTATTTCTATCCCGACCTTCCGCAGGGCTATCAGATCAGCCAGCTCTATCACCCGCTGGTGGGCGAGGGCGAGGTGCTGGTGGATATGGGGCCGGGCGTGGCGCGGCGCGTGCGCATCGAGCGCATTCATGTCGAGCAGGATGCGGGCAAGTCGATCCACGACATGGACCCGACCATGTCATTCGTCGATCTCAACCGCACGGGCGTGGCGCTGATGGAGATCGTCAGCCGCCCCGATCTGCGCGGCCCCGAGGAAGCCGCCGCCTATATCGCCAAGCTGCGCCAGATCATGCGGTATCTGGGCACCTGCGAGGGCAACATGCAGTCGGGCAATCTGCGCGCCGATGTCAATGTCAGCGTGTGCCGCCCGGGCGATTACGAGCGCTATCAGGAGACCCAGGATTTCAGCCATCTGGGCACGCGCTGCGAGATCAAGAACATGAACTCCATGCGTTTCATCCAGCAGGCGATCGAGTTCGAGGCGCGGCGCCAGATCGCCATCCTTGAGGATGGCGGCAAGGTCGTGCAGGAAACCCGCCTCTACGACCCCGACCGGGGCGAGACGCGCTCCATGCGCTCCAAGGAAGAGGCGCATGATTACCGCTACTTCCCCTGCCCCGACCTTCTGCCGCTGGAGATCGAGCAGGACTGGGTCGACGGTATCCGCGACAGCCTGCCCGAGCTGCCCGACGAGAAGAAGGCGCGTTTCATCCGCGATTACGGCGTGACCGAATACGATGCCGGGGTGCTCACCGCCGAGGTCGAGAATGCCGCCTTTTTCGAGGCGGTGGCGCAGGGCCGTGACGGCAAGCAGGCGGCCAACTGGGTGATCAACGAACTCTTCGGCCGGCTCAACAAGGAGGGGCTGGGCATCACCGACAGCCCCGTGACGGCCGCGCAGCTGGGCGGTGTGCTCGACTTGATCGGCAAGGGGGACATCTCGGGCAAGATTGCCAAGGATCTCTTCGAGATCCTGTGGACCGAGGGCGGCGATCCGGCGCAGATCGTCGAGGAGCGTGGCATGAGGCAGGTCACCGACACCGGGGCCATCGAATCGGCGGTGGACGAGATCATCGCCGCCAACCCCGCGCAGGTCGAGAAGGCGCAGAGCAACCCCAAGCTTGCCGGCTGGTTCGTGGGCCAGGTGATGAAGGCCACCGGCGGCAAGGCCAATCCCAAGGCCGTCAACGAGATCGTGACCGCCAAGCTGGGGCTTTGACCCGGGGGGTGCTCTGGCACAGGCGGAGTGCCGCGCGCGGGGGTGATCGGGCCGGGCGAGGGACTTGCCCGGCGTTGCAATTTCGCGCATTCGCTCGCACATACGGGGGGCACGGTATGCCCCGCAAAGGAAGGACAGCCCATTGCAGCGTTACGAATACAAGGTGATGCCTGCGCCGGCGCGGGCGGAGAAGATCAAGGGGCTCAAGAGCACCGGCGAGCGCTTCGCCCACGGCGTGAGCGCGCTGATGAACGAGATGGCCGCGGATGGCTGGGAGTTCATGCGCGCCGAAACCCTGCCCTGCGAGGAAAAGAAGGGATTTCTGCGCGGCTCCACGACAAGCCAGCAATCGGTGTTCGTGTTCCGCCGCGCGCTGCCCGGAGCGCAGGCAGAACAGCCGGCCGCGCCGGCCCCGGACGCGCGCGCAGACCCGATCCCGCCAGCCGCGCCGGCCGCCGAACCGGCAGGCATTGGTGAGCCACGGCCCGAGCCATCCGAGCCGCCGTTGACGGGCAGCGATTCGCCGCCGCCCCGGCCGAATGGCCCGGACACACCCGCCAGGGAGCCCGTGCTGCGCGCCGAGAAATCCGTGACGTCCGAGCCGACGCGGCGGCTCTCGCTGTCACTCGACGATCAGGAGGCGAAACCCTCAGGCGCGGCGCCGCTCACCGCGTCGCGCAAGCCCGATGGCGGGGAGCGGTAGCGCTCATTCCTCGACGGTCAGCCCCAGCGCGTGAATGCGCCCGACCAGATCGCGGCCCAGCGCCGCATGCACGGCCCGGTGGCGCGCGATTCGGCTCATGCCTGCGAATGAATCGGAGCGGATCGTGACGAGGAAATGCGTCTCACCTCCCTCGCGCCAGCCGGCATGGCCGCGATGGGACTCGCTGTCATCCACCACATCCAGCTCGCGCGGGGCGAAAGCCGCCTCCAGACGGTTGCGGATTTCCTCGGTCACACCCATTTTTGCTGTCAACCCCTTCATTGATCCGTCGAAAACTCTAAACTGCCTGCTCCGAGTCGGAAAGGGCCGCAGCGGCAGAGGTAGGAGCGCATGACAAAAGGGTCTCCCTTTGACTTCGATATCCGGGTGAGTGCCGACAAGAAGCGGCGCACGCGCGGTCGGCGCGGCATGTCGGGCGCCTTCGAGACCTCGACGCGCCAATGCGAGCACCCGGGCTGCACCGAACGCGGGCAGTACCGCGCCCCCAAATCGCCCGACGTGCTTGATGACTATTACTGGTTCTGCAAGGACCATGTGCGCGAGTACAATCTGAAATGGAACTACTTCTCGGGGCAGAGCGACGAGGAGATCCTCGAAACCCACGAACACGAACGGGTCTGGGGCCGTGCCACACGCCCCTTCGGCGGCTCGGGAAAGGAAAGCCGGGCCTGGGCGCGGCTGGGCATCGAGGATCCGCACGAGTTGCTGGGCGAGAACGCCACGCGCAACCCCGGCAAGTCGATCACCGGAACCCGCCGCCTGCCGCCGACCGAACGCCGCGCGCTGGAGATTCTGGATGCGCGCGATCACTGGTCGCGCGCCGAGGTGCGGCGCCAGTACAAGAGCCTGGTCAAGGATCTGCACCCGGACATGAATGCCGGTGACCGCGCCGATGAGGAGCGGCTGCAGGAAGTCGTCTGGGCCTGGGACCAGATCAAGGAAAGCCGCAACTTCCGCGACTGATCACTCACACCGGGAGAGCGCCGATGTCGGCCCCCATGATGTCAGCGGTGATCATGCCGATCCACCGCGAAGGCCTCAAATTCCTCGCCATCTTCGCGGTGGTGACGCTGATCCTGTTCCTGATCTGGGCGCCGCTGGGCTGGGTCGGCGTGGGGCTCACGATATGGTGCTACTATTTCTTCCGCGACCCCGTGCGCGTTGTGCCTCAGCGCGCGGGGCTGGTGGTCAGCCCGGCCGATGGGGTCGTCTCCTCCATCGAACCCGCCGCGCCGCCGCCGGAACTGGAAATGGGCGCCGAGGCGCTCACCCGGGTCAGCATCTTCATGAATGTCTTCAACTGCCATGTGAACCGCGCGCCCGTGGCCGGGCAGGTGGCGCGCATCGCCTACCGTCCGGGGCGGTTCTTCAACGCCTCGCTCGACAAGGCCAGCGAGCATAACGAACGCAACGGGCTGGTGCTGACCCTGGAGGATGGCCGCGCGCTCGCGGTGGTGCAGATCGCGGGGCTGGTGGCGCGGCGCATCCTGTGCGAGGTGTCGCAGGGTGCCGAGCTGGCGACAGGGGAACGCTTCGGGATGATCCGCTTCGGCTCACGCCTCGACGTGTATCTGCCGCAGGGCGTTGCGCCGCTCATCTCCGAGGGGCAGACGATGGTTGCCGGGGAGACGGTGCTTGCCGATCTCCAAGGCGGCGAGCCCGCCCGCCCGGGACGGGAGATCTGATCGATGCCGCGCCTGCGCACCCGCGACTCACTGTCCATCGTCCAGTTGCTGCCCAATCTGGTCACCATTTTCGGGCTTGGTGCGGGGCTCACCGCGATCCGATTCGTCTTCGAGGGGCAGTTCGCGATCGCCACGGCGCTGATCGTGGTTGCGGCGGTCGTGGACGGGCTCGACGGACTCGTGGCGCGGCGGCTGCGGGCGATCAGCAATTTCGGCGCCGAGCTCGACACGCTGTCCGATTTCGTCTGCTTCGGCGTGGCCCCGGGCGTGCTGGTCTATCAGTTCGCCATGTCCGGCGCGCCCGGGATCGGCTGGGTCTTCGTGCTGGTCTTCGTGATCTGCTGCTGCCTGCGGCTCGCGCGCTTCAACGTCCATCGCAACGCCCCGCCACCCGCCGGGCGCGAGCATTTCATCGGCGTGCCCGCCCCCGCCGGCGCGATGCTTGCGCTGCTGCCGGTGTTCATGACGCTTGCGGGGCTGGTCGATCTGCGCGCGCAGGCGTTGCCGGTTGCGGTGTATCTGGCGCTCGTGGGGGTGCTGATGATCAGCCGTCTGCGCACCCCCTCGCCCAAATCGCTGCGCATCCCGCGCGAGCGGGCGCGCTGGGTGCTGATCGGGGGGGCCTTGGTGGTCGGCGCCATCTTCGCGAGCTTCTGGCTGTTGATGGTGGCCCTCACTCTCGTCTATGCAGGCATCCTGGCCTGGATGTTCACCCTCGCATGTCGCCGGATCGCTGCGCGGCGGCGCGACTGAAGGCCACTTGACCGGCAGCGCCGGCAGAAAGGAGCCATGAATGGAAGCCGAAGCCGTGGGCAGCAGCTACAGACGCTGGGCCCCGATCTATGACCACACATTCGGGCGCATCACCCGCCCCGGTCGGCGCCGGGCGGTGGAGTATGTCAACACCCGCTCCGGCAGCGTTCTGGAGGTGGGCGTGGGCACCGGGCTCACCCTGCCCGAATACGCAAAGCATCTGCGCATCACCGGCATGGACTACTCGCACGAGATGCTCGCCAAGGCGCAGGACAAGGTCGAACGGCTGGGGCTGGAGGGTGTCGAGGATCTGCGCCAGATGGACGCGCGCGAGCTGGATTATCCCGATGCCGCCTTCGACACGGTGGTGGGGATGTATCTGGTTTCGGTCGTGCCCGAGCCCGAGCGCGTGATCGCCGAGATGGCGCGGGTGTGCAAGCCGGGCGGCGAGGTCGTGATCCTCAATCACTTTGCCCGCGACCGCGGGTTTCTGGCCTGGCTGGAACGCGTCTTCGCACCGTTCGCGAACCTGCTGGGCTGGCATTCGGATTTCCGCAAGGAACGCATCATGGGCGCGCCCGGACTGGAGTTGAAGGACGAAACCGCCTATCCCCCCTTCGGCATGTTCACGCTGCTGCGCTTCGTCAAGTCCGGGTAAGGGGGCGGCCGGCGAAGAACGGCCCATGCCTTCCCCTTGCACGCATGCACGATATGTTTCACATAGGCGCGGCTGAACGGAATGCGCGCCCGCGCGGCGTGCCGGAGACGAGGATCGAGATGGCCGACGGAACCAAGGATACCCCCGCGAAACCGACCGAGGATATCTCGGTGCGCGAGGTTTTCGGCATCGACAGCGACATGACGGTGCGCGGCTTTGCCGAAGGCAGCGAGCGTGTGCCGGATCTCGACCCGACCTACAAGTTCGATCCCGACACCACGCTCGCCATCCTGGCGGGGTTCCAGTACAACCGCCGGGTGATGATCCAGGGCTATCACGGCACCGGCAAGTCCACCCATATCGAGCAGGTCGCGGCCCGGCTCAACTGGCCCACGGTGCGCGTCAATCTCGACAGCCATATCAGCCGCATCGACCTGATCGGCAAGGACGCGATCAAGCTGGTCGACGGCAAGCAGGTCACCGTGTTTCAGGAGGGCATCCTGCCCTGGGCGCTGCGCAATCCCTGCGCCATCGTCTTTGAT
>PWLT01000396.1 GCA_003558415.1 Hyphomicrobiales bacterium | reverse complement strand
TCCGTTCAGATGGCGCTCGATGACGCCGTCCTGCATCTTACGCTCAACCGACCCGAAAAGCTCAACGCCTTCGACGACACCATGCACGCCCTGCTTCGAGCGGGGGTGGAGCGCGCCCATGACGACCCGGGGGTGCGCGCGGTGCTGATCACCGGCGCGGGGCGGGCTTTCTGTGCCGGGCAGGATCTCAGCGCGCGTGACCCGCGCCGCATGGAGGGACCGCCCGATCTGGGCCACACGATCGAGACGCTCTACAACCCGCTGATCCGTCAGATCCGCAGCCTCGAGAAACCCGTGATCTGTGCCGTCAACGGGGTTGCCGCCGGGGCGGGCGCCAATCTCGCGCTGGCTTGCGATATCGTCCTCGCGGCGCGCTCGGCGCGGTTCATACAGGCCTTCTCGCGCATCGGGCTGGTGCCCGATTCGGGTGGCAGCTGGAGCCTCCCGCGCCTGCTGGGCGAGGCGCGCGCCAAGGCACTGGCGCTGACCGGCGAGCCGCTCGACGCGGAGACCGCCGCCCAATGGGGGATGATCTGGCGCGCACTGGATGACGACGCGCTCATGCCCGAGGCCACGGCGCTGGCCGCGCGGCTGGCGCGCGGGCCGACCCGGGGGCTGGGCCTGACCAAGCGCGCCATCCAGGCCGCGAGCACCAATTCGATGGACGCGCAGCTTGACCTTGAGCGCGACCTGCAGCGCGAGGCCGGGCGCAGCGCGGATTACGCCGAAGGGGTGCTGGCCTTTTTCGAGAAACGTGATGCGGAGTTCCAGGGCCGATGAAGACATCCCAACTTTCCCCGCAGGATCTCGCCATCGCCTCGACCGAGGCGATGTGGGCGGGCGACAATGCCTCGCAGAAGCTGGGCATGAAGATCGAGCGTGTCGGGCCGGGCAGCGCCACGCTGAGCATGACCGTCACCGACGTCATGACAAACGGCCACAAGACCTGCCATGGCGGCTACATCTTCACCCTGGCCGACAGCGCCTTTGCCTTTGCCTGCAACAGCTACAATCAGCACGCCGTCGCCCAGCACTGTTCCATCACCTATATCGCGCCCGCCTATCAGGGCGACCGGCTGACCGCCGCGGCGCGCGAAATCTCGCGCAAGGGGCGCGGCGGCATCTACGACATCACGGTGACCAACCAGAACGGCGACCATGTGGCCGAGTTCCGCGGACATTCGCGCACCGTCAAGGGCACCCACCTGCCCGAGGACGGCTGACCCGGCCGGCATTTGGAGGACACACGCATGAAAGACCTGTCGCCCCGCCCCGACGAGCTCGACCCGATCGAGACCGCCTCGCGCGACGAGATCACGGCCCTGCAGACCGAGCGCATGAAATGGTCGCTCGCCCATGCCTATGCCAATTCACCCTTCTACCGCGCGAAGTTCGACGCCGCCGGCGTGCACCCGGACGATTTCCGCACGCTCGCCGATCTCGCCCGCTTCCCCTTCACCGAAAAGGGCGATCTGCGCGACAACTACCCTTTCGGCATGTTCGCCGTCCCGCGCGAGCAGATCGTGCGCATCCATGCCTCTTCGGGCACCACCGGAAAGCCCACCGTTGTCGGCTATACGCGCAATGATATCGAAATGTGGTCCGACCTCGTGGCGCGCTCGATCCGCGCCTCGGGCGGGCGCGCGGGCGACATTGTGCATGTCGCCTATGGCTACGGGCTGTTCACCGGCGGGCTGGGCGCGCATTACGGCGCCGAGAGGCTGGGCTGCACCGTGGTGCCGATCTCGGGCGGGATGACCGAGCGGCAGGTCATGCTGATCGAGGATTTTCGCCCCCGCGTCATTATGGTGACGCCCTCCTACATGCTCTCGATCCTCGACGAGTTCCGCCGCCAGGGGCTCGACCCGCGCGCCTCGTCGCTGGAGGTGGGCATCTTCGGGGCCGAGCCCTGGACCAACGCCATGCGCCACGAGATCGAACAGGCCTTCGACATGCATGCCGTCGATATCTACGGGCTGAGCGAGGTGATGGGGCCGGGCGTCGCCAATGAATGCGTCGAGACCAAGGACGGGCTGCATATCTGGGAGGATCATTTCTACCCCGAGATCATCGACCCCGTCACCGGTGCGCCCCTGCCCGACGGCGAGAAGGGCGAGCTGGTCTTCACCACGCTCACCAAGGAGGGGCTGCCGATCATCCGCTACCGCACGCGTGATCTGTCGCGCCTCCTGCCGGGCAGCGCGCGCTCCATGCGGCGGATGGAGAAGATCACCGGACGCTCGGACGACATGATCATCCTGCGCGGCGTCAATGTCTTCCCAACCCAGATCGAGGAGCAGATCCTCAAATGCGCGGGCCTAGCCCCGCATTTCGTGATCGAGCTGACCCGCGAGGGCCGGATGGACCGCATGACCGTGCGCGTGGAATGCCACCCCGATGCTGGTGGCGATGAGGCCCGCGCCGCCAGCACGCGCGAGCTGGCCCAGCACATCAAGAACGTGGTCGGCGTGAGCGCCGAAGTCGATGTCTGCACCCCCGGCGGGGTCGAACGCTCGCTGGGCAAGGCCCGGCGGGTCGTGGACAATCGCCCGAAGGAATGACACATGGCCGCGCCGTGGGGGACACCCGGCGGCGCGCCAGAGGGGGTCCGCGGTGAAAGGCGCGCGGGCCGGATGCAGGGAGAGCGGGCCGCATGGCCAGAACCAGAGCCGTGGATTTCGAGGAGAAGCAGCGCTCCATCCTGGACAGCGCCGCCGCAGTCTTTGCCGAATTGGGCATGGACAAGGCCTCGATGGCGCAGATCGCCAGCCATAGCGGCATATCCAAGGCGCTGCTCTATCACTACTATCCCAGCAAGGACGCGCTGATCTTCGATATCGTGCGCACGCATCTGGCTGAGCTCGACGCGGCGCTGGAGGCCGCCGACCGCCCCGAGATGGCCGCCGAGGCGCGGCTGCGGTTGCTCGTCCATCAGGTGCTTGACAGCTACCGCGACGCCGACAACCAGCACAAGGTGCAGCTCAACTGCGCCGGCACGCTGGCGCCCGAGCAGAACGAAGAACTGCGCGCCATCGAGCGGCGCATAGTGCGGCGTTTCTCCGGGGTGATCCGACAGATCAACCCCGATCTGGAGGCCGAGCGCCCCCTGCTCATGCCGGTGACCATGTCGCTTTTCGGCATGATGAACTGGGTCTATATGTGGTTTCGCCCCGACGGCCCGATCACGCGCGAGGATCTCGCCGACATCATGACGACGATCCTGCTCGAAGGCGTGCGGGCGGTGCGCTGACACGGGATCCAAGCGATCGCTTCGTTCGGGGACTGTCGGAGCAGCGGTTTTGACGTCCGTGGCGGATTGCGGTCCTTCAAATTCAATCCCCTCGAAGTGCGGCGGGGGCGCGCCCGACCGAGGTGGGCGCGGAACGCGCCCGCTTGGGGGGCGGGCGGGCGCGTCCCCGTCGCTGGCGCGACGGGGGCCGAAAACCCGATCAACCGCAACACCCCCAACAACCCATTCAAACACGATCGCAAGAAACCGGGGCGGGCGCCGGTCAGCTATCCGCCGCGCCCTTCATCCGCGCCACGATCAACGGGTCGTATTCCGGCGCGCGGATGCGGCGGCGGTCGGGCTCGGGCGCGGTAAGCGGCTCGGCCGCGCGCAGCTTGTCACGCGCCTCCGCGGCGAGGCGCTGATAGACGCCGGTACCCTGGCGTTTCCACTCGATCTCGTCTTGAGAGAGCTCCCGCACGACGCGCGCGGGGGAACCCACTGCAAGGCTGTTGGCGGGGATTTCCGCCCCCGCCTTGACGAAGGCCAGCGCGGCAATGATCGTGTTCTCGCCGATCACCGCCTCGTCCATCACCACCGCGTTCATGCCCACCATGGCATTGCGCCCGATCCGGCAGCCATGCAGCACCGCGCCGTGGCCGACATGTCCGTCTTCCTCGATCACCACCTCGAGATTGGGGAAACTGTGGACCACGCAGGTCTCCTGCAGATTGGCGCCGCGCTCCATCACGATGCGCCCGAAATCCCCGCGCAGGACCGCGCCGGGGCCGACATAACAGCCCGGCCCCACGATCACGTCGCCGATCACCACCGCCGCGGGGTGCACGAAAGCCCTTGGGTCGATCACCGGCACCACGCCGTCATAGGAATAGATCTGCGCCATTGCGCTTTCTCCCCTCTGTCGCTTCGTCCCGCGCGGCTCAGCCGGCGTCCTTCGCCACCATGGTCAGAACGTCATACTGCGCGACAACCTCGCCGTCCTGATTGGCGACCGAGCAATCCCAGCGCACCTCGCCGTAATCGGCATTCTCGCGCGGGTTAATCTCCTTGCATGTCAGCTGGACGCGCAGCGTGTCGCCGGGATTGACCGGGGTGAGAAAACGCAGATTGTCGATCCCGTAATTGGCCAGAACCGGCCCCGGCGCCGGATCGACGAAGAGCCCCGCGGCGAAGGAGACGACCAGATAGCCATGCGCCACGCGTCCCTCGAAGAACGGGTTGGCGCGCGCGGCGGCCTCGTCCATATGGGCATAGAAGGTGTCGCCGGTGAACTTGGCGAAACGCTCGATGTCGTCGAGCGTGACCGTGCGCGCGGGGGTGACGATCTGGTCGCCGATCTCCAGCTCGGCCAGCGACTTGCGGAACGGATGCACCCCGTCATCGTGGGTCGGACCGCCGGGCATCCAGCGCCCGGCCACATGGTCGAGCAGCCGCGGCGTGCCCTGCACCGCGCTGCGCTGCATGTAATGCTTGAGCGCGCGCATGCCCCCAAGCTCCTCGCCGCCGCCCGCGCGCCCGGGCCCGCCATGCACCAGCACCGCCAGCGGCGAGCCGTGGCCGGTCGAACTTTTCGCGCTGTCGCGATTGCCGATCATCACCCGGCCATGAAAGGGCGCCATGCCGAGCACCGCCGCGCGCGCGAAACCCGCATCATCGGTGAAAACCGACGAGACCAGACTGCCCTTGCCGCGCCGGGTCAGCGCCACTGCCTCTTCAACCGTGTCATAAGGCATCAGCGTGGCGACGGGGCCGAAGGCCTCCACCTCATGCACCGCGCTGGCCGTGTCCGGGCGCTCGCAATGGAGCAGCACCGGGTTGAGAAACCCGCCCGCCTCCGCATCTCCGCTCGCCAACGTCACCGCACCGGGATCACCCGCGACGATCTCGGCCTCGGCGCTCAGATCAATGATGCGCGCGCGCACCTCCTCGCGCTGCGCAAGGCTCGCCAGCGGCCCCATGCGCACGCCATCCGCGGCCGGATTGCCAAGCGGGGTGCGCGCAAAACGCGCCTCAAGCGCCTCGGCCACCGCCTGCACATGGTTGCGCGGGACGATCACGCGGCGGATGGCGGTACATTTCTGCCCCGCCTTGGCAGTCATCTCGCGCGCCACCTCGCGCACGAAGAGATCGAATTCCGGCGTCTGCGGCCCCGCATCAAGGCCCAGCACCGCGGCGTTGAGGCTGTCGGCCTCCATGGTGAAGCGCGTGGCGTTCTCCACGATGTTGGGATGCGCCTTGAGCCGGCGCCCGGTCACGGCCGAGCCGGTGAAGGTCACCACATCCTGACCGCCGAGATGATCGAGCAGATCGCCCACGCCCCCGCAAATGAGTTGTAGCGCGCCCGGGGGCAGCAGGCCGCTCTCGATGATGCGCCGCACCATGGCTTCGGTGAGATAGGCGGTCTGGCTGGCGGGCTTCACGATCGCGGGCATCCCCGCGATCAGGTTGGGCGCGATCTTCTCGAGCATCCCCCAGATCGGGAAATTATAGGCGTTGATATGGACCGCGACACCTTCCAGCGGGCTGAGGATGTGCTGGGCGGAAAAGCTGTCATCGCGCGACAGCGGCTCGGGGTCGCCGTCGAGCAGCAAATGGCGGTTTGGCAACTCGCGCCGCGCGCGCGATGCGTAGGAAAGCAAGGTGCCGATGCCCCCCTCGATATCGATCCAGCCATCCGAGCGCGTGGCGCCGGTGGCGGTGGAGAGGGCGTAGAATTCCTCCTTCATCTCCATCAGCTTGAGGCCCAGCGCCTTGAGCATCAGCGCACGCTCATGGATCGTCATGGCGCGCAGCGCCGGGCCCCCGGTCTCGCGCCCCCAGTCGAGCGCGGCGCGAAAATCGAGCCCCGTCGAGTCGATCAGCGCCACGGTCTCGCCGGTGGCGGCATCCGCCAGCGGCTTGGGGGTACCACTACCGCGCACCCACGCGCCGCAGACATAGCTTTCCAGGTTGATCGGGCCTTTCGCCGGGGCGTTCATGGCTCTCTCCAGATCAGAGGTTCGTCAGCCGCGCGGGGCGCGCAGGCCCAGCTCGGACAGAAGCGCTTCGGTCTCGCGCGCCCATTGCGCCTTGAGATCCTCGTTGGGGGTGTGGCGCAGACCGACGCGGCGCAACCCCTCGAACCGCGCGGAACCCGCGGCACCGAAGCTCGCCGCGACACGCGGATGCCAGTAGTCCAGCGAGGCGGCGATCGCGTCCCCCTCGCCCGGCTCATCCAGCAGGCGGCGCAACCCTTCCACGCCCAGCTCCGCATGGCGCGTCTCGCGCGGCCAGATAAAGCGGAAGGCCTCGGCCAATGGCTGGTAGGAGACGCGCGCGTATTCGCCAAGCTGGATCACCACGGCGCGGCCCATCAGCACGTTCATCACCACCGCATCCGTCCAGCCGGTGAGCGGATAATGAAACACCGACAGGCGCATGTCGGCCCCGTGACGCGTGGCGCCGATATCGGCCTCGCGCTCGAGCCGCGCGGCCCAGGGGTGGTGATTGGCATAGCGCGCCGTATCGGCGCCGAACTCGCCCATGATGCGCAGCACGCGCTCGGCATGGTCGAGCTTCTCCATCACGATGCGCGAGGCCGCGATGCGCTCCTTGAGCCCGGGGCCGGCATTGATCGTGTCGGCAAAGCCCGCCGAACCGGCCATGCTCGAATCCACGAAGCTCGCCATCAGCCGCATGAGCTCGCCGCGATAGCGCGGCGGCACATTGGCAGGCGAGGTCAGAACGCCCCCCTGTGCGAGATACTCCTCCAGCGGCATCGTCTCCTGCGTGGTGTCGGACATCGGCGGGTCCTCCCCGAAGCTATTGATCGTAGCTCACCTTAAGCCGGTCGCTGAGCGGGTAGCATTGGCAGGTGAGCACATAGCCGCGCTCGACCTCGTAATCCTCCAGCGCGTGGTTGGCGACCATCTCCACCTCGCCCTCCAGCACCATCGCCCGGCAGGTCGAACAGACCCCGGCGGTGCAGGCGAAAGGCGCGTCGAGATCGTTGGCAAGCGCTGCCTGAAGCACGCTCTGCCCGTCCTTGGGCATGCGGAAGCTGCGCGTCGTTCCATCGAGCGTGATCGTCGCCTCGCAGGTATTGGCGCCGTCCGCCTGCGCCGGACCGGCCGCCTTGCGCCGCGCGCGGCCGGGCTGCGAGGAGGCGAAGAGCTCGAACTTGATCTGCTCGTCACGCAGCCCGTGCGCGCGCAGCGACTTGGCGATGGCCAGCATCATCGGCTCGGGGCCGCAGATGAAGGCCGTATCGACCGCGCCGACATCGATCCAGCTGCGAAACAAGAGCGCGCATTTCTCCTCGTCGATGCGGCCGGTGAAGAGGTCGATCTCCTGCGCCTCGGATTCGAGCACATGGAGGACCGCGAAGCGCCCGATATAGCGGTTCTTGAGATCCTCGATCTCCTCGCGAAACATGATCGAGGCGACCGTGCGGTTGCCATAGACCAGCGTGAAGCGCGATTTGGGCTCGCGCGCGAGGATGGTCTTGATCAGGCTGAGCACCGGCGTGATGCCGCTCCCCCCCGCGAAAGCCAGATATTGGCGCGCCGCCTGCGGATCGAGTTCGGTGTGGAAGCTGCCCATCGGTGGCATCGCCTCCAGCACGTCGCCCGGGCGCAGCTCCTCATTGGCCCAGTTCGAGAAGGCGCCGCCCTCAATGCGCTTGATCCCCACCCGCAGCACGCCCTCGTCGCGGCCCGCGCAGATGGAGTAGGAGCGGCGCAGCTCCGTGCCCTCGAAATCGCGGCGGAAGGTCAGATACTGGCCCTGGATGAAGTCGAAATGCGCGCGGTCCGCCTCGCGCGGGGCGAGGGTGACGACCACTGCGTCGCGGGTTTCGCGCTGCACCTCGGCAACCTCAAGGGGGTAGAAGCGCGCCATGGCGGTCCTCTCGTCTCAGATGCACTTGAAGTA